>JAIXUZ010000032.1 GCA_027483285.1 Bacteroidota bacterium | reverse complement strand
CGAGTTGGGTGCCTTGCTTATTCTGGATGAGATACAATGCGGTTTTGGCCGCACAGGAAAGTTGTTTGCGTTTCAGCATTATGGCATTGTGCCTGATATTTTGTTAACTGCCAAAGCCATGGGCGGGGGTATGCCTATCGGGGCTTTTATTTCATCAACAGAAATAATGAATAGCCTTACCAACAATCCGGTATTAGGCCATATTACCACTTTTGGCGGCCACCCCGTTAGCTGTGCGGCTGCCTTAGCCACCCTTACCACTCTAACAGAAAGTAATCTGATAAGTGAAGTAGAAACTAAAGAACAACTGTTCCGCAAACACCTGCAACACCCCGCTATAAAAGCCATTCACGGAAAAGGTTTATTACTTTCTGTAGAGTTTGAAAACCACGAAATACTCTTAAGAATTATAGAACGCTGCATAGCCAATGGCATCATCACCGATTGGTTTTTATTCTCAGACAACCGTATGCGTTTGGCCCCGCCACTAATAATAACCGCTGAACAAATCGAAATCTGTTCAGCGGCTATTGTAAAATCTATTAACGAAGCTTTATAAAGCTTTTTACTTAAGGAGTTGTTCCTCTTGACCCGCGTGCACCACCCACATCTTTAGTACCGGTAGCGCCGCTACCTGGTTTAGTAGTTGTACCGCTACTTCCACTGTTACCAATAGGCTTGGTAGTTACCGGTTTAGTAGAATTACCTACACCGGTGTTGCTGGTAGGCTTGGTTGTACTTGGTTTGGTAGTAGCTGGCTTGCTGGTATTTACAGGGCTGGTACCCGGTTTTGTAACATTACCGCCGCTGTTGTTGTTGTTGTTGTTGCTGCCATTGTTACCTGCGGGGTACAAATCTTCTTTAGTTGGGGTTCCTATACCGTTTAAATTGCCGGGTTTGGTGGTATTGCTATTGTTATTTACAGGGCTGGTACCTGGTTTGGTAACATTGCTTCCATTGTTGTTATTGTTGTTGCCATTGTTACCAGCGGGGTACAAATCTTCTTTAGTAGGGGTACCTATACCGTTTAAATTGCCGGGTTTGGTGGTATTGCCATTGTTATTTACAGGGCTGGTACCTGGTTTGGTAACATTGCTTCCATTATTGTTATTGCCATTGTTACCAGCGGGGTACAAATCTTCTTTAGTAGGGGTACCTATACCATTTAAATTGCCGGGTTTGGTGGTATTGCCATTGTTATTTACAGGGCTGGTATCTGGCTTGGTAACACCGCCGGTGTTGCCATTGCTTGGAGTCCTAATTTGTCCTGGTTTTCCATTCATTTCACCTGCATTAATGGTGTTTCCAGTTTCGCCGGCTGGGCTGGTGCCGGGTTTAGTATTAGTGCCTGCACCGTTACTGTTCCCGGGCCTTACAGTCCCTGAATTATCCACAGGGCTGGTATCGGGCTTGGTAATGACTCCGGTGTTGCCATTACTTGGAGTCCTAATCTGACCGGGTTGTCCTTTAAGGTCGCCGGCGTTAACACCACTACCACCATTGCTGTTTCCCGGTGTGCGGGGTGGGGTAGAGCCATTACCTTTTATATTGCCACTACCGCTACCACTGCCTCCTTTATAGGGGTTAGTGTTGTTATTATAGTACGATACAGGACGGTAATACACTGGCTGGTCTGCCGATGATGCCGATGCTGATACAGCAGGAGGTTGCGCATCGCGCACAGGTTGAACATTTGAACGTTCAGGGGTAAAATCAGCGTTGGCTTCTAAAGCTTGTAGCTCGCCACAGTATTTAAGGCGCACAGTTTGAAAACCTGCGGTTTGCTTTTTGTAGGTAATAATATAGGAGTGGTTCATTTTATTAACCACATCATTAAATACATCGCCAAACTGGTTGGTATTGGTAAAGTAAGTATAAGTGCCGCCGGTATTGTTTGCCAACTCTTGCATAAAGTTGTTGTAGTTAGAGTTGTTAAAGTCTATAGTACACAGGTTTATGTTGTTTTGTTGTGCATACCAGGTAGCATATTCTTTTGTAACGGTTGATGAGTTATCTGCACCATCGGTAAACGATATAACAACCTTACGGCGGTAAGCGGTTGGTCTAATGGTTTCCATACCTGTCATTATACCGTTAACAATAGCGGTAGTGCCGCCAAACCCACTCAAGCCGTTAGCCTGAAACTGAGCCTGCAATGCAGCTACGTTAGTGTTAACAGGCACCTCAAGCTTGGTGCGCGAGTCATACTTAACAATACATATAGCGTCTTGTGGGTTTTTATTCTTTATAAATTCCCTTACAGCCTCCTGCATTTTTTGCACTTTACCACTCATAGATCCGCTGTGGTCTAACACAAGCGCATATACAGTAGGTATATTTTGGGTTTCATTAACCTCACGTATAGTATAGTTAGTAACAGGGTTTCCGTTAACATCAAGTTCGCACCAGTTGGTACGGAAATTACCACGGGCCGCGCCCGATGTAAACATCCCATCACCATCTATAATATGGGTATACAGCCTTACGCTGTCGCCAGCCGGTTCTACACGGCTAATGCGTAAGGCAGCCTCGTCAGTAAACGTATTGCTTACCGGCATGTCTTTAACCCCACGCATATACACATCGTTTCTTGCTAGTGGGTTGCCATTATTATTCCAGTTGTTTTTGTTAAAACATGAGGTTAAGAATACTGCAATTAGCGATACACTTAAAATAGAGGAGAGATTTTTCATACAACCATTTTTTTCTACTTAAATCAAGTAGCGTGCCAAAGTTACAAAACCCTTATTTCCTAAGCAAACCAAGCCCTAGTGTTACAAGGCCAATTACAAATACAACTATCCCTGCATACAATATGGCAATCAGGTTAGTAGGTTGCGTTAGGCCCTGCCCCGTTGCCGATGCGAAAAAGCCCCCACTTATTAATACCGCGGCTAATGGCATAGTTATCCTAACCACCCTTTTCCATGTATCGCTTAGCGATGTTTGGTCTACAAATAGTTGGGCCACTAGGGATAAAATAACAAGTACTCCCGCATGGGCGTGGCCGGCCCTAAACATCGATTTTTGAAAATCAGTTAACCCTAACTCACCATGCTGTCCGCTTAAAACAGTTAGTAAAAAATAGCCGCCATATACTATGGTAGGAACAGTCAGGATAATAATACCGCTGGTTTTTTTTGTTTCTGTTGTCATGTTGTTTTGTTTTTTGATGAAGCAAAATTGAACAAGTTAACCCGGCTAAAAATTGACCTATGTTACAAAAGGCTGTCAACCCTTAAGTATCTTTTTTCGCAACCTGCTCAGCGATTCCCTTTCTATACCCAAATGCGATGCGATGTGGTATAAAGGTACCCGCTCAAATATCTTAGGCCTGCTTTTTAGCAGGTTCAGGTAACGTTGCTCACCTGTTAAAAATAAGAACGACTCTGTGCGTTCTGTAGCGTCAATAAAAAGCTTTTCGGCTATTATGTGCCCAAAACGCTCCCAGTTTTGCGATAGGTTGTAGTTATTGTGCAATTGCACGCTGGTAAAGGTTATTACCTCGCTGTCTTCCATTGCCTGTATATAGTATTTAGATGGGCACTGGAGTAAAAAGCTTTGGTATTCTACTACAAACTCATTTTCAAAAAAGAAATTCCCATTTACCTCTTTCCCATCTACCAGATAGTAAATTCTAAAAGCACCTTTGCTTATAAAACCAATCTCGTTGCTTATTTGCCCTTCGGCTACAAAATGGGTGCCCTTGGCATATTGCTTAATTTTAAGGTGCGGAATAAACATGTCGCAGTCAGCATCAGTCAGCGGTGCTATGCGCCTTACCGTTTCTTTATAAATATTGAAGTTGAATTCCGATTGTGACATATGTTAATTTTTATTCCACCTTTACCATGCAAATTTGCAACATGGTAAATTATGCCAACTAATATCTGAAATATCTTTTAATACCTGATGGAAAAAGTAGGACATAACTACAAACGCGAGAAGCCCAATTTTAAACCCGACGCTATAATTATTGGCTCTGGTATTGGCGCGTTAACAGCTGCGGCTATACTGGCTAAAGAAGCCAACAAAAAGGTGCTTGTTTTAGAACAGCACTATACTGCGGGTGGCTTTACCCATGTGTTTAAGCGTAAAGATTATGAGTGGGATGTAGGTATCCATTATATAGGCGAGGTTCACAACCCCAAAAGCTCATTAGCCCGTATTTGTAACTACATATCTGACGGGGGAATGAAATGGGCCGAAATGCCCCATGTTTACGACCGTATAGTTATTTCCGGTAAAACGTATGATTTTCCCGCAGGGAAGGACAACCTTATAGCAGCGCTTAAGGGCTACTTTCCCAACGAACATGAAGCGATAGACAAATACTTTAAAATAGTAATTGAGTTTTCTAAAACCGTTACCCCATATTTTATGGAGAAAGTGCTGCCACCTGTAGTGCGCTTTTTTGTGGGTAATAAGCTGAAGAAACCATTCCTTGCATACTCTGATAAAACCACTAAAGAGGTGCTTGATGAGATAACCGATAATGCTGAACTAAAGGCAGTTCTTTCTGCCCAGTTTGGCGATTATGGCTTAGCTCCGGCCGAAAGTAGCTTTGCCATTCACGCTACAGTAGCCAAGCATTATTTTCGCGGTGGTGCTTACCCGTTGGGTGGTTCCAGCATTATTGCTGCTACTATTGAAAAGGTAATTGAAAAGGCAGGCGGAGCTATCTATACAGGTGCATCAGTAAGCGAAATTTTGATTAAAGACAACCGTGCCTACGGTGTTAAAATGGATGATGGAAACATCTTCGAAGCACCTATCATTATTAGCAATGCGGGGGCGTTGATTACCTATAACGATTTGATACCCGATAGCTACCCTAAAAAGCAGGAAATAGCCAAAAAGGTGAACCAAACAGAGGCCTCGCTTTCGCATGTTTCGTTGTACATCGGCCTAAAGCATACAGCTAAAGAACTGGGCATACATGGCGCTAACTATTGGGTGTACCCCAACTACGATTATGATACTACCATAAAGGAGTATGCTAAAAATCCTGATGCGGATTTACCGGTAGCGTATATATCTTTTCCATCAGCTAAAAACCCTTTGTTTGAAGAGGAATACCCTGGTAAAGCAACTATAGAAATTGTAAGCTTTGCCCCTTGGGATTGGTTTGCCAAATGGGATGGTACCCGCTGGCACCATCGTGGCGAAGACTATGAGGCCCTTAAGGAAAGGCTTACCAAACGCCTACTGGAGCCGTTATATAAACACGTTCCGCAGGTGGAGGGTAAGATTGATTTTATGGAACTTTCAACCCCATTATCAACCAAGCATTTTTCGCGTTACAAGCAAGGCGAAATTTATGGCTTAACGCATACCCCCGCCCGTTTCCGTCAGGATATATTGAGGCCGCAATCGCCTGTTAAAGGCTTGTACCTATCAGGTCAGGATGTTGTAACTGTTGGCTTTGGTGGCGCATTGATGGGAGGAGTTTTAGCCGCCGCTGCTATCCTTAAAAAGAATGTGATGAAGAATATATTAAAGTAAACTAAAAGTGAAAAGATAAAAGTGAAAAGCAGGGCATAGTCCCTGCTTTTTTGCTTTGTAAACCCTCGTGGCACGATATTCGTTAAAAAAGCCATATATTTGTATATATGAAGCGTAGCATACTTTTTCTATTCGCGGTTATTGTAACACTTTCTGCTAATGCGCAAGCCAGCATTAAGTGGTATAGTTTTGAAGAGGCTGTAAAGCTGAACCAAAAAGCGCCTAAAAAGATATTTATAGACCTGTATACCGACTGGTGTGGCTGGTGTAAAGTTATGGACCGTACCACCTTTGCCGATACGGTTATTGCTAAATACATGACCGATAATTACTATGCCGTTAAGTTTAATGCTGAGGGTAAAGACCCTGTTAAATTTTATGGCCCAATGATGAAGTACGATAGCCTTAAAAAAGAACGTGTTGTGGTTATGGATACCGTAGTGTTTAAACACGACCCTAACCAGGGCCGCAATGGAACACACGGTTTGGCTTTGGCATTAACAGATGGTAAACTGGCCTACCCAACTTTTGTAATTTTAGATTCTAACTTCCAGCGTTTGGATATTATATCGGGCTACCAACAAGCACCTGTTTTTGAAACTCAAATTAACTTTTACGGAAGTGGGGCTAACTTAACTATTCCTTACGACCAATTTGTAAAAGATTTTAAACCCAAAGCAGTAGCGCCGCCACAAAACAATGCAGCCCCGGGAGGGCACTAATATATGCCGGCAGAGTTAATACTTATACACCCGAAAAATCCACCCGAAAGGGATATACAAAGAGTAGTGGAGGTGCTGCGCGAAGGTGGCATTGTTATTTACCCTACCGACTCTGTATACGGTATAGGCTGTGATGTTACCAAAGCACGTGCCGTTGAAAAAATTGCCCAATACAAAAAGGTAAAAGTTGAAAAGGCCAACTTCTCTTTCATATTTAATGATATGAGCGAGATTGCAGAGTACACCGGCGCCCTAAATAAAGAGATTTTTAAACTACTAAAGCACTCGCTGCCCGGCCCGTTTACTTTTATTTTGCCAGCCAGCAATGCGGTGCCTAAACTGTTTAAAAACAATAAGCGCACCCTGGGTATCCGTATACCTGATAATAACATCCCACGCGAGATTGTACGTTTACTGGGTAATCCAATTTTAACAACATCGTTACACGACGAGGACGAGGTGTTGGATTATACTACCGACCCTGAGCTTATCTACGAGCGCTTTAAAAACTGGGCCGACATTATTATTGATGGGGGCTTTGGTAACAACGTACCGTCAACGGTAGTAGATTGCACATCGGGCCAGCCCGAAATCATCCGCCAGGGTATTGGCGAAATTTAATACTTAGTAATTACTAGGTTTTACGTTTCCTTGGCTTTGCCGCGGGGAACAAGATATTGTTCAATATAAGCCTATAGCCCGGTGAGTTTGGGTGCAGCGCTAAATCTGTCGGAGGGTCGCCTACCATGTGCTGATAGTCTTCAGGGTCGTGGCCGCCGTAAAACGACCATGTACCTTTACCGTATTCACCATGTATGTAACGGGCTTCGCCAAGCGATTTATTTTCGCCCATCACTAGTACATTAGGCTTAATGTGTTTTTTTACAAATGATGTGGTTTGCCCCATAAAGCCTTTAATAATCTGCTCGTGGTTTTGGCAAAGCATAGTAGGCACGGGGTCCCACTTGGCCGAAAATTCAAACAATGCAAACAGGTCGGCATCTTTACTCACCTTGCGGGTATTTGTAGCATCTATGGTAGAGTACTCATACTCGTAGGGGTTCATGCTAATATCAAAATCAGTAAACGCAAAGCAGTTGTCGTAGTTTAGTTTAGATTGGGCTGCACGGTCTGCAGGGTCGCCGTCAAACATCTTCTCGCAAATATCAACACCATCAGCAGACAGGGCAATATCGTAGCTATCGGTAGCAGAGCACATAGCAAATAAGAAACCACCACCTGAGCAAAAGTCGCGTATGCTTTTGGCGACACTTAACTTAAGTTGCGATACTTTAGAAAACCCATATTTATGGGCCATATCTTCGTTTTCTTTCACTTCATTTTTATACCAGTCAAATGTGCTGTAGCTGGCATAAAACTTACCATACTGGCCGGTAAAATCTTCGTGGTGTAGGTGCAACCAGTCGTACAAAGGCAGTTTGCCATCCAGTATCTCCCCATCATACACAATGTCGTAAGGTATCTCAGCATATTTAAGTACAAGGGTAACGGCATCGTCCCAAGGCTGTTTGCTTTTGGGCGAGTATACTGCAATTTTAGGGGCTTTCTCTAATAGTACCGCGTCCATATTGGTTTGCGGCTCGGCAATTTCGCTCAGTATCAAATTTGATTTAGCATCTGCAATAACCTCGAATGATACCCCGCGGATAACACATTCGCTCTCGGTTGCTTTTGAGTATGGAATAAGAAAACTTCCGCCGCGGTAATTGAGTAACCACTGCAGGCTGGCATCCTGTTTTAAAATCCAGTAGGCAATGCCGTAGGCTTTTAAATGGTTTTTTTGTACATTATCCATTGGTATAAGAAGCTGGTTGGCATTTGCAGCCTTAGCAACCGAAAGGATAATGAATATGCTGAGTAAAAAACGTTTCATGTAGTAGAAATCAACAGTACTTTTATACTGCAAAAAGCGTGCATTTGTTCCTTAAATGTGTGTAAATATACATTATTGCCTGCTATAGTTTATAGTGTGGTGCTTTCTTGGCTTATTTAATTAAATTTACGCCCCTTAGTTTTTTTGCCTTTGACATTTATAGACAACATACGCACCTTTTTTGCTAACCAAAGCCTTAAAAAGCTGGTTAAGCCCGGTAAAGAACAGTACCGTTTTAACTACGCACAATGTAAAAACGTAGGTATAGTTTACAATGCTGATAACAAAGCAGAAACCCGCGCGGCCATTGAGTTGTATGATAAGCTGAAGGGCGAGGGCAAGCAGGTGGCTACCTTAGGCTACCTTAATGTAGACCGGAAGAAAACCACCATACACCCCAAACTGGGCTATGACTACTTTTACCGGAGCGACCTGGATTGGAAGTTCTTCCCCAAGAATGGTATTGTTGATACGTTTATGAATACCCCTTATGGTTTGGTGATAGACTTAACTACTGAACCACTGGCAGCGGTAGATTATGTTATGGGCTTGTCTAAGGCGACTACAAAGGCAGGGCATTTGCGCAATAGCGATATTGTGTTTTACGACTTTATGATTGGCGGGTTACCTAATGAAAATATTGATACTTTTGCCGCCCAATTAATTCATTACCTTAAACTGTTAAATAACTAAATTATGGCTCCATTAAGCTTTTTAACTGGCACCGGTGTTGCATTGGTAACACCTTTCCACAAAGATGGCAGCATTGATTTTAAATCGCTGCAAACGTTAGTTAACCACCAGATTAAAGGTAAAACAGAATACCTGGTAGTATTGGGTACCACAGGAGAAAGCGTAACCCTTAGCAAAGACGAGAAAAAAGCCGTTGCCGGTTTTGTTGTTGAAGCTGCCGATGGTAAAATACCCGTTGTATTGGGTGTAGGCGGTAACAACACCCGCGAGTGTGCCGCTGCCATAAACGAGTTTGACTTAGATGGCATCAGCGCCATCCTATCGGTATCGCCATATTATAATAAGCCAACTCAAAAAGGCATTATAGAGCATTACAAATCGGTAGCAAACTCTTGCCCGCTGCCACTTATATTATACAATGTACCGGGCCGCACAGGCAGCAACATGGCGGCAGACACCACCTTAAAGCTGGCTGAGGATTTTGAGAATATTGTAGCTATCAAAGAAGCTTCGGGTAATATCGAGCAGATAATGAAAATTATCAAATACAAACCCAAAGGCTTTTCTGTAATATCGGGCGATGATATGATTACCCTGCCATTGATAGCATCAGGCGCTGTGGGTGTTATATCGGTCGTTGCCAATGCATACCCTAAAGACTTTTCAGAAATGGTGCGCCAGGCGCTAGCTGGTAACTATGATAAAGCCCGCACGCTGCATTACAAACTGACTGATATTATTGAGAACTTGTTTGTAGAAGGCAACCCTGGAGGGGTAAAATCTGTGCTTAAGCACATGAAGATAATGAACGATTATATGCGCCTGCCTTTAGTTCCTGTGGGTAAACGTACCGCTGATAAACTGGCCGAGCTGGTTGATACCTATAAGTAGTATGTAATTGCTTGTTCGTAGTTTGTGGTTATTTGCTGATTGAGCATTGACCATTTACAATAGACTATCAGTCTCTGTAGGTTCTTCTTCCTTCTTATGCAAAAACAAATAGTAGAAGGCAATAAGCGATAACCCCAATATAAAGAATACTATTGCGTAGGGGCGAAGCGTATCATTGTAAAAAAACTCACCTATCATCCATATACCGTTAGCTGTTATCCAGCTGCATACGGCAGCATTGTGGAATAAGTCGGCACGGTTGGCACGCCCCAGCCATACAATAACAAACGCCGCTAAAAAGGTGGGTACAATCATAACCATGCCTGCTATTTTAAAGTCCAAGCACCAGCAGGTGTCTTTTACCAGCCACAATACGATATGGAAATTCTCAAACTTTCTTAGGTTTTTAAACAGTTGCATGGAGAGT
>JAIXUZ010000122.1 GCA_027483285.1 Bacteroidota bacterium | reverse complement strand
TTAGCGAATTTAAAGGCAAAGACCTTGTTGGCATACGCTACGAGCAACTATTGCCTTACGCGCAACCGATAGAGGGCGATGCCTTCCGCGTAGTTGCGGGCGATTTTGTAAGTACCGAAGATGGTACGGGTATAGTACACATTGCCCCAAGCTTTGGTGCAGATGACTTCCGCACTGCCAAACAAAACGGCATAGGAAGCCTTACGCTGGTTGATTTGCGAGGGCGCTTTACTGCTGAAGTAGGAGAATTTGCTAATGAATTTGTTAAAGAGCAATACCTTACCGACGAAGAAAAAGAAGCCGAACGCATTAAGCAGGGCCGCGAAAAATACCTTAGTGTTGATGAACGTATAGCCATCAAACTAAAGACAGAAAACCGCGCGTTTAAAGTAGAGAAATACGAGCATAACTACCCCCATTGCTGGAGGACGGATAAGCCAGTATTATACTACCCTCTTGATTCGTGGTTCATCAAAACAACAGCTGCCAAACCGCGCCTGATAGAGCTAAACAAAACCATAAACTGGATGCCTGAAAGCACCGGCAGCGGCCGCTTTGGCAACTGGCTGGAAAACTTACAGGATTGGAACTTATCACGTAGCCGCTACTGGGGCATACCATTGCCTTTGTGGGTAAGTGAGGATAAGATGGAAACCATCTGCATAGGGTCGGTTGAGGAACTGAATAAAGAGATTGATAAAGCCATAGCCGCAGGGGTAATGAGCGTTAACCCGCTTAACCGCCCCGACGGCAGCGTTGACCTGCACAAACCATTTGTTGACGAGGTAATATTAATCAGCTCAAGTGGCCAAAAAATGTACCGCGAAAGCGACCTTATAGACGTTTGGTTCGACTCAGGGGCTATGCCTTATGCACAACTACACTGGCCTTTTGAAAACCAGGATAAGTTTAAAACAATGTTTCCTGCTGATTTTATTGCAGAGGGCGTTGACCAAACCCGTGGCTGGTTTTTTACCCTACACACCATTGCGGTAATGCTGTTTGACAGTGTAGCGTATAAGAATGTAGTATCGAACGGGTTGGTGCTGGATAAGAACGGCAATAAAATGTCGAAACGTTTAGGCAATGCCGTTGACCCGTTTGAAACCCTTGGCAAATATGGCCCTGATGCTACCCGCTGGTACATGATAACCAACGCGCAGCCATGGGACAACCTTAAGTTTGACGTAGAAGGCATTGGCGAGGTGCAACGTAAGTTCTTCGGTACGCTATACAATACCTATTCATTCTTCGCGCTATATGCCAATATTGATAAGTTTGTAATAGACGAAAATAACCTTGTGCCTGTTGCTGAGCGCAGCGAGTTGGACCGTTGGATATTATCAAAACTACACAGCCTTATAAAGCTTGTAACAGAGCAACTAGACGCTTACGACCCAACACCGGCAGCACGCGCTATAGACGAGTTTGTGGGCGAGCATTTGAGTAACTGGTATGTACGTTTAAGTCGCCGCCGTTTTTGGAAAGGCGATATGAACCCCGATAAGAAGGCCGCTTACGAAACACTATATGAGTGCCTAAACACAGTAGCCCAGTTGATGAGCCCTGTGGCCCCGTTTTTTGCCGATTGGTTGTATCAAAACCTGAACGCTACAGGCGAAGGCAAACCGGATTCTGTCCACCTGACGCTATTAGCAAAGACTGATGAAAAGCTTATTGACAAAGCGCTGGAAGAGCGCATGGAATTGGCGCAGAAAATAACTTCGCTAACGCTTGCCTTGCGCAAAAAGGTAAATATACGTGTACGCCAGCCATTGAATAAAATAATGGTGCCTGTGTTGAACGACGACTTCCGCAAAAAAGTGGAAGAGGTGAAAGGGTTAATATTATCAGAAGTTAACGTTAAGGAACTGGAATTTTTGGTTGATACCGGATTCCTGGTAAAGAAAATTAAGCCCGACTTTAAAGCCCTTGGCCCTAAACACGGTAAGCTGATGAAGGCAATAGCGGCTGTAATTGGCACTTTTACTAAAGAGGATATTACCGAGATAGAAACGCACGGTTACAAAGACATTACTGTTGAAGGGCAGCCTATAAAGCTGGAAGCCAGCGATGTGGAGATATTGACCGATGATATACCGGGATGGGTGGTGAACAGCTGGAACGGGGTAACTGTAGCGTTGGATATAACCCTAACCGAGCAGTTGAAGGAAGAAGGCATAGCCCGCGAGTTAGTAAACCGTATACAGAATATAAGGAAAGACCTTGACTATGAGGTTACTGATCGCATAGAAGTGTTAATACAACATCATGATTTGATTGCCCCGGCTGTGCTAAATAATTTCGAGTATATTTGCGCCGAAACTTTAGCAGGGCATTTAGAGTTAAAGCCTTTGTTAAATGCGGGAGAAGCAGTAAACGTTGAGGTAGACGAAAACGTTGAAACCCTTATCCTTATTAGTAAACTTAATTAGTGTAACCCATAATAACCTATATAAATTATGGCAAAGAAAGTAGTTACAAATGACAAACCTGCAGCTGAAAAGAACAGCTACAGCCATGAAGAGCTGATGGAGTTTAAGGAGATAATCCTGCGTAAACTTGATGAAGCTAAGACTGACTACGAACTGTTGGTTAGCTCTTTCTCTAACAAAGACGACCACGGAACTGACGATACTTCGCCAACATTTAAGTTGCTGGAAGAAGGTTCTGAGGTTCTTTCTAAAGAAGAAACAGGCCAATTGGCTACCCGCCAGAAAAAGTTTATTGAGAGCCTGGAAGCAGCTTTGGTACGTATACAAAATAAAACATACGGTATTTGCCGTGTTACGGGTAAACTGATACCTAAAGAGCGCCTACGCATTGTACCCCACGCTACCCTTAGCATGGAAGCCAAAATGCAACGCAGCGACTTTAACACCAGCAGCGGAGACTAATTGTTAAACACGATTTTTTAGCCCCGGCACGAAAGTAACCGGGGCTTTTGTATAGTATGAAAAAGCCCCTTATCATTATTTTCCTTGTACTGCTAATAGACCAGACTATAAAGTTTTGGATTAAAACGCATATGTACATAGGCGAATCGATAAAGGTGCTGGGCGATAAATTTCAGATATACTTTATTGAGAATAACGGGATGGCTTTTGGCATGGAGCTGGGTGAAACTAACTACAGTAAGCTGGCTCTTAGCCTTATACGTATTGTATTTGTTTGCGGTATAGCGTGGTATTTATACAAAATAACCAGCAGTAAAGAGAAAGCGCCCAATGGCTTAATTGTTAGCCTGTCGTTGATATTTGCGGGTGCCATTGGCAATATTATAGACAGTATGTTTTACGGCCTGCTATTTAGTGCCAGCCCCGAGGGGACACCTATAGTTGCTGAATTTTTGCCTGCAGGTGGCGGCTATGCCCCGTTTTTAAGGGGGCAGGTAGTAGATATGCTGTACTTCCCCTTGTTTACTATTGAGCATATGCCCGATTGGATACCATTTATAGGTGGAGAGCGTTTTAGCTTTTTCAGCGCCATATTTAACATTGCAGACAGCGCTATTACCATTGGGGTGCTGATGATGCTATTCTTCCAAAAGCGCTATTTCACATCGAAGAATGTGATAAATACGAAGCCAACTACTGCTGTAGAAAAACCCGAACCGGGCCAAAACCCCGAGTAAGGCTACTTAGGGAATATTACGTAGCGGAATAGCAGGATAAACAAACAAATGATGAACATGAATATGGATATACGGTTAATGCCGTGCATCATCCGTAAGTTAAAGTTTGGCCTTGGGGTGCCTTCTTCTGGCTTAGTAAAGAAAGTGCGCAAATCAAGGTAATGAAGTACTTTTTTCCACATAGTGCGTATACTGTAATAAAATATAAAGGTAGTAAAATTGTGCTACTTAATAATATGCAACAGGTAGTGTTTTT
>JAIXUZ010000180.1 GCA_027483285.1 Bacteroidota bacterium | reverse complement strand
GATGTGTGCAGAGAATAATATGCAGGTGGTTAATTGTACTACGCCTGCAAACTTCTTCCACGTACTGCGCCGCCAGCTGAAACGCGATTTCCGCAAGCCACTGATTGTGTTTACGCCTAAGAGCTTATTGCGCCACCCAAAATGTATATCGACCCAGGCAGAGTTGGTTAAAGGCTCGTTCCAGGAAGTGATAGAAGATACCACGGTGAAAGCTGATAAGGTAGAGAAGGTATTATTCTGTAGCGGAAAACTATACTACGAGCTGGTAGACTACCGCGAGAAGAACAATATAGAGGATACGGCTATTGTACGTATAGAGCAACTTTACCCATTGCCACTGCACCATTTAGAAGCGGTAGTAAGCCAGTACAAAAACCAGAAAAAACTGGTTTGGGTGCAGGAAGAGCCGGAGAATATGGGGGCATGGAGCTATTTGCTTCGCCGTTTCCGTAAACTGAATTTAGAACTGGTGGCACGCCACAGCAGCGGTAGCCCGGCTACCGGCAGCAGCAAGCGCCACGCCATAGAACAGCGCGACCTTATAGAACGCGCATTTGATAAAGTATTAGTAAGCAACTAACCCCAACATATACAATGATTGTTGAGATAAAAGTACCCAGCCCGGGCGAATCGATTACAGAAGTAGAAATAGCCCGTTGGATTGTAGCCGACGGCGACTATGTAGAAAAAGACGCTGAGCTATGCGAAATAGACTCTGACAAGGCTACACTAACTGTTAATGCTGAAGAAGCGGGCACAGTAAAAATATTAAAAGGCGACGGCGAGAAGGTGAACGTAGGCGAAGCAATTTGCACTATTGATACCGATGCCGCAGCGCCCGAAGGTGCTAAAAAAGAAGAGGCACCTGCTAAAGAAGAGAAAGCCGCAGTAGCCGAAAAGCCTGCAGCTAAAGCGGAAACCAAGGCAGCGCCAGTAAAAGAAGCCCCGGCTGAAAAAGGCTATGCAAACGGTGTTCCATCACCATCAGCTAAAAAGCTAATGGATGAGAATAAAGTGCCTGCTAAACAGGTGGAAGCCAGCGGACGCGGCGGACGCATTACCAAAGGCGATGTGCTTAAGGCCATGACCAGCGGTTTTACCGGCGAAGAAGTGGAGAACAGCCGCGATATTAAACGCGAAAAAATGACCAGCCTGCGCCGTAAACTAGCACAACGCCTGGTATCTGTAAAACAGGAAACTGCCATGCTTACCACCTTTAACGAGGTTGATATGAGTGGCATTATGAATATACGCAAGCAATACAAAGAGAAGTTTGCCGAGAAACACGGTGTGAATGTTGGCTTTATGTCGTTTTTTACCAAGGCGGTTACTATCGCTTTGCAAGACTTCCCGCAGGTAAACTCGCAGATTGACGGTGAGGAGATTGTATCTTTTAACTACGCTGATATTGGCGTTGCTGTAAGCACCCCAAAAGGCCTTATGGTACCTGTTTTGCGTAATGCGGAGAACATGAGCCTTGCTGAGATTGAAGCCGGTATTGGCGCTATGGCTAAAAAAGCCCGCGATGGTAAAATTACTGTTGATGATATGACCGGTGGAACATTCACTATTACCAACGGTGGTGTGTTTGGCTCTATGCTGTCTACCCCCATACTAAACCCGCCACAAAGCGCTATTTTAGGCATGCATAACGTTGTTGAGCGCCCAGTAGCTATTAATGGCAAGGTTGAGGTACGTCCTATTATGTATGTTGCCCTTAGCTACGACCACCGTATTATTGATGGCCGCGAGAGTGTTGGATTCCTTGTACGCGTTAAGCAGCTATTAGAAGACCCTACACAGATGCTTTTTGGCAGCAAAAAGCCGGTAGAAATATTGTTGGGTTTGTAAGCCGATATTAGTAAAATAAAAATCCCCCGACAGTTAACTGCTAGGGGATTTTTAATGTCTTAAAGTGAGGCTATTACTTTATTAAGTAGCTGATGCCGAAATTTAGCGATACCATGTCTTGCGAGTAGTAGCGTAAAGCATTTTGACGTTTTACGTTTTTGTTTATTTCAGTTAGCGAAGTACTACCATCCTCATAAAACACATAATTTATAAGCCCACCAAAAATACCGGTTATGCCAATGTTTACGCCGGTGCTAAACAACCAACGCTCGCCAAAAGCCATCTTACGGCCCATAATCCAATCCCAATGGGGTAATATAGAGGTTACAGTACGTCCTTTTGTAAAAGCCCCTTTCAAATCGGGCAGGGTACCATCCACGTCTTTGGCTACGGCTATGCCTATGCCTAACTCATATCCCCAGAAAAAGCCAAGTGGGGGAGCTAAATCGCCATTACGTGGGCTATAAAACCTAAATGCAATGGTATGCGAAAGCTGCTTAAACTTATGCTCTTCTATAGGTAGGTTCACATAGTTATCGTTAGCATCGTAATAACCATAAGCGTTGTGGTCAAAAGAAGATGGTAACATGGTGTACGATAAGCCGAAGGTCCATTTCCTGCTCTTGGCATAATCTACGTGCAGGCCCATTCGCATATTTACGGGTATGCCAAAGGTGCCATTATTTAGCCCTCCGCTAATATGCGGAGACATCATTAAATCAAAACCAACTTCTAACCTACGGCCTAAGTAGCCCGGCATTTGCGCGTTAGCAGAAATGGTTATAACTAATAATATAATTGCTGATACTATCTTTTTCATCGTTCTGCTTTCTTAAAAGTTTTTGCTTTTACCGGTGCGCTTAATCTGCTGCAGGTAATCATATATAAAGGAATTCATAACATCGTACCTGTCTTTTAGCGGTGCATGCCCTATTTTAACCATTTCTGTCTGGCCCGTTTTAAGGTTAAACACAACGGTATATACATAGGTATGGCTGCGTTTATTTATAAAATACGGAATGGTAAATGGCCAGCTAAATGGGAACAGGTAGATGGTAGCAAATATGGCCCAGCCAATTCCTCTTTTCTTCTCAATAAAATTGATAGTGCCCATTAGTGTTAAATACTCTGTGCCATATTTTTTGGTAATATCATCAACACGCAGGTAATCGGTAGGCAGCATTTTAAGCTTTTTGTGGTCAATACGTTCGTCCATCCAATCTATCAGAACACCCATATCGTTGTAGTTATCTACACTGCCCGAGTTAAACTCCTGCTTATCTAAAATCTCAACATCCAGACCTGTTTTAGCCGACATTTCAATCAGCTTTTTATTGAAATCTTTTTGCGCATCCTCACTACCTGAATATGAAACGGGATTTTTTTTACGCTCGTCAATTTTCAAATAAAAAGGATTTACAATAAGTACTTTGTCTACACCCAATGCATAGGTATCCCATTCGCCATTGTATTTGCCTACACTTTCTTTTTCATCAAGTAAATACTGGTTGTCCTCGTCGTCAAAATCATCATCGTCGTCATCAACTTTCTTGTTCTTCTTGTTCTTTGATGATTTACGTTTCGAAAGTTCCTTTTTCTCTGTTGTTTTATCTTTTTTGGTTTGTTTAGATAGCCTGTCGTAAGTATCAACAAAGTCTTTATCCTTAAGCAAATCAACAAAAGCATAGGTAACAAAGTAGTTTTTTTCATCTACTTTTTTCTTCTTTTTAAGCTTGCTTGTTTTGCTCTCTTTAGGGGTGTCTTCCTCTTCGTCAGCCTCTCCATCTTTATTCTTTTTAGATGAAGTTGTTTTCTTTTTAGTTTTAACCGGTTCTTCAACTTTTGCTTCAGCGGTGCGGGTTGTATCAACAGGTGTTGTGCGCGATTCTAAAGAAAAAGCTGATTTATTTGGATAGTGCCTTTTTACCATTTCATAAAAGATATCCTCGGTAATAAGGTTAACCTCCGTATCATTATGGCGAAGTTTTGTTTTTAACCTCCAGGCAAAGTTTAACGCCACTACGTTAAGCTCGTTACTTTCCATTTTATCAAGCAGGTAGTTAAGCTTTTGCGACTCGCCCTGCACCTTGCTGTATTTAATAGATACCTCGCGCACCCTTTTAGAGTTTGCATACTTAGTTAAGCCGTATAGCGATTTTAATATCACCTTGCTCAGGTAAATATTGTCGGGGTTTTCTTTTAAAAGGCAATAAGCCTGGTAAAGGGCACGGTCATACTGACGGTTAATAAGGTTGGTATGGCACAAATCAAAACGGGCCAGCTTGCGCGCATTTAAAAACAAGTCTTCCGATATGGCGTAGTTGCTGCGTACACGGGCTTTATCATCGCCTTCTAATGATGAAATTTTATCGGCAATATCGGTACGGCGTTTAGCCAGGTTGGGGTGGGTGCTTGTTTTATCGTCTTCTTCCTCATCCTCGCCTTCTACAACACTTACTTCCTGTTGAATGTAGTCTATTGGAAATAGCAGATAATCAGACTCTAGCATCTTATGGTTAAACTCAAAATCCTCAAATGGTAATTCAGAATATTTTAACACATCAAACGTACCATTAATAGCATCTAATGAGTAGCGGGTTTTAGCAAATAAATCAAACCCGTTAACATCAGCTTCGCTTTCATGCTCTTTAGAGTAGTTACTTTTTGCAAGATATTTCTTATCCACCTCCGATTTACGGTAACCACCTTCTCCCCTATCAATTTTATCGTTTTGTACATAGGCTTTAATAACGTGCTTCTTTTTATAGTGGATAAGCTCGTGGCATAAAACAAATGCCAGTTGAGCCTCATTTTCCAGCTGCGCTAGCAAGCCTGTAGTAATAAACAAATAGCCCTGGTTGGTTGCAAAGGCATTTACTACAGATGATTTTACCACAAACACCTTGGTTTCCGATGCCAGTTTAGCGTCTGAGGCTGTAACCTCCCTGCGCACCTTTTCAACATACTCAGAAATAGGGTCGTTGTAAAGCAAGCGGCCGCTAATAAAAAGGTCTTTAATTGCGTAGCTGGTTTGTAAAACAAACGACTCTTTAGCCTTTTTGTCTTTTTTAGAGCCTCCTTTTGTAAGATTTTTACGGGTAGTAGACATAAAGTCTTTTCCCGTCATCTCTACTTCTTCTGGCAGCGTACCCGAACTTTGCAGCGGGGTGAATTTAGAAAAATCGTACTGAGCAGCCGTTTGGCTGTAGCTAGATAACACAAGCCCTACGAAGGCAAGTAGTAAGAATTTTTTTTTCATTTGGTTCTAATAGTCAGAAAACAAATGTAAAAAGAAACTATTTGTCTGCCAATAATGTAGAAAAATAATTAGCGCCCCTTTTGGGCTATGCTCAGGTTGTTTTTAAACAGTTGGTTTGCAGGGTCAAGCTTAACTG
>JAIXUZ010000409.1 GCA_027483285.1 Bacteroidota bacterium | reverse complement strand
CTAAACAATCGGCCCAAAACCAATGTTAACCTACCATATACCCATAACCACCAGCTATGAAAAGCCTTTTCACCATCATACTACTCAGCCTGGCTGCATTTGCCCAAGCCCAAGCACCTGAGTTTTGCATAAAAAACGATACCCACAGCAATAATTACCAGTTTCGCATTGCATACACTTTTAGCGATAATAACAGCGCCGCCAATTGGAGCAGCTGGATTAAAATAGGCGAAGGCCCCAATATTGCCACCTGTATAAATGCCGACGATTTAAAATGCAAAAGCTGGACAGCCGTAAACTTAGAAGTACGCACAGGCGACTCTGCAAACAACGCAAACCTAAGCGCCCCAAGCAATGGCAACATCAGCAAAATGACGTTGATAGACCCACTGAACGATAATGCTGTATGCATCATATCGTGGGACTCTGCAAATACCGTACGTATATTTTAAGCTAAAAGGCCTACCGCAGCCACATAGGCAGCAGTATCAGCGCCGAATTGCAAACTGCACTTACTATAAAGCCGCTATATACCTGCGCAGGCGTATGTGCATTAAGCTGAAGGCGGGCAAAGCCCGTAAGGCCTGCCAATAGTATCAGTATAAAAATAAATGGAAGCAACGGTTCGTCATAACGTATGGCAATAGCTATAAAGCTGCCAAGCACCCCGCCAATCCCCATCATATGTATGCTTATCTTAAACCAATGGTTTACTATAAGTGCTAATACAATGGTTAGTGTAGCGCCCAACACCAAGGGGTAGGCCAACGCATAAGGAAAAAGTGCCCGGGGAATATCCAGTTTTAAAATAGCCCAATAGCAAATGCTGTAGCAAATACCAGTCAATATAAACGGTATTCTGCGGTCTTTCTGTTCATTTAAGCCTATTCCTTCAATGGCACCCATCAGCTTAAGTACAATTATTACTATTGATGGAAGTATGCAGGTACAAATAAAAATAACACCCAGCAGGTACATTCGCACCATACCCTCATTATGCATATTAAAATTAGCCGGCAGGCTAAATATCAACAGAGCCCCAAACAAAGGCATTAGCATTGGGTGCACCACGCCCGATATAATTTTGGCTACTATGTTAAGGGGCGTGGGCTCAAACTTCATACTGCTAAAATACGCTATTAATGTTTTTCCATGGCAAGGTTTACCGTTATGGCAATATCCTCAGCAATTTTCGACATTACAATAGTAGGCACCTCAACCTTATGGTCTGCTAAATGCACATTAAACTTGGCATCAATCTTTATCTTACCATCTTTTACAGTAAGGGTAGCCGGTATTTTACGGTCTTGCGCTACACCGTGTATAGTAAGTTTACCTTCGGCCATAACAGTTTGCGTACCGTCTTTGGTAATATCTATTTTGGTGGCCGATGTCATTTTACCGTTAAAAGTAGCGTTAGGGTATTTATCGCTCTCCAGGTAGTTCTCGTTAAAATGCTCCTCCATCAAATCGTTCGGAAAATCAAACGTTTTAACGGGTATTTTAAACGCGAAGCTGTTGTTGCTAAAGTCTATTACCGATGTCATTACAGGGGTTTTAGCCTTTATGTCCTCCACTGGGGTGTGCGAATAAAATTCTACATTAACCGTTTTACCGGTATATACTTGTGCCTGTGCTACGCATGCTAACGAAGAAAACATGGCTAAAAAGAGTATTTTTTTCATATCTACTGATTTACTAATGTAATTTTGCAATTATCGTACCTAAAAAACGAATTTCGTATTTTTATTGTTGCAACATGAAGAAAACATGGATTTTATTTTGTCTTATTTTGCCGCTGGCGGCCTGTAAAACCCATGTAGAGCCCGCTGCGCCTGATGTTTTAAAGAATACAGAGTATGTTCCAGAACTTTCAATAATAAATATCCCTGTAGATATTCCTAATCAATTACTTGAGGATAGTTTAAACGCCCAGATAAAAGGGCTTATTGTGGATGACCAAAGCTACGATGCACCTGAGAAAGACGATTTAAAAATTAAAGTGTGGATTAACGGCCGCATTAAAACAGGTACCTATAACGATGTTTTTTACTCAATGATACCCCTAAAAGTATGGGCACAGGTTAGGTACGAGGCCTGCGCCATTTGCCCTACTATAGAGAAAGAAACCTATTTCGAGTCTACCGTATATTTCTCCACCAAATTGTCCGTTTCCAAAGACTACCGGATGGTTACAACCACCACCTCAAACGGGTTTACCTGGGTAGTAGAACCTAAAATATATGTGGCAGGTATTGGCATACCCATAAAAACCTTTGTAGAAAAAGAGCTGGACAAAACCCTTAAAAATTCAGCTAAAGAAATTGACCGCAACGTTACCAACGGATTCGACCTCCGCACCAACATACAAGGCATATGGAACCAGCTGCACACCCCCATGCTAGTCGACTCTGCCACCCAAACCTATATGAAGGTTAAGCCCAAAGAGTTTTTTATGTCGCCCATAAAAAGTACACCCAAAAGCCTAAAGCTAAACCTGGGTGTTAAAGCTTATTTTGAATCGTATACCGGCGCTAAGCCCGACCCTACAGCCATTGCCCCCTTACCCGAATTAAAAACCGATGCCGCAGCAAGCAATACATTCTCTGTAAACCTTACCAGCCGGATTACCTACGCCCAGGCAAACGTTATTGCAAACCAAAGCATGGCCAACCAAAGCTACCAGATGGGCAAAAAAATGGTGGTGGTTGATAGTTTAAAGCTATCGGGCAACAACAACAAGCTGGTAGTAAAAACCTATGTTAGCAAAGGCTTAACAGGAATGGTATACCTGTGCTGCAGGCCCGAATATGATGTGGAGCAAAACCAGTTGGCTATGAAGGATGTTGACTTTGACATCAACACCAAAAACGTATTGTACAAATCGGCAGCGTGGATGATAGATGGCCTGTTCTCTAAAAAACTGGAGCAAAAGCTGATATTTAAAATGGCCGACCAGCTCGACTCTGTTAAAGCACAGATAAACGACCAGATAGCCGACTACCGCTACCAAAACCTGTTTACCCTTAAAGGCAAGCTTGATAAGGTGGAGATAAAAGGCATTTACATGGAACCCGATGGCATACGTGTAGCCCTTTCGGCCAAAGGCACTGCCAACATTTTAGTAGGCCTGGCTCCTACCCCACCCAAAAAGAAATAATGCAGAAGCTATCGGTAGTTATCATCACCTTTAACGAGGAGCACAACATAGGCCGTTGTATCGATTCTGTGTCTGGTATTGCGGATGAGATACTGGTGGTCGACTCCGGGTCTACCGATACTACCAAAGCCATTTGCGAAAGCAAAGGCGCACTTGTTATAGAACATCCCTTTAAGGGCCACATTGAACAGAAAAACTATGCCGCAAGCCAGGCTGCCAATGAGTGGGTTTTAAGCCTTGATGCCGATGAGGCATTATCGGAGGAGTTAAGAAATTCAATTTTAGGCTTATTGAATGATGAAGCAGGGTTAGACCAATGGGGTGGCGTTTTAGGATATTCAATGAACCGCCTTACCAACTACTGCGGGCATTGGGTGCGTCATTGCGGTTGGTACCCTGACACAAAATTACGGTTATTCAGCCGTTCGCGCGGAGCCTGGGGCGGAACCAACCCACACGATAAATACGAATTAACAGACAAACACGCCTATGCTGGCTTTCTAAAAGGCGATATACTGCACTACAGCTATTACACGGTTGACGAGCATTATAAGCAGATGAAATACTTTGCAGACATTGCCGCCAAAGCCAACATTAACAAAGGCAAAAAAGCAAACTCATCAAACCTGATAATAAACCCAGTGGCAAAATTCATCCGCCACTACATAATAAAGCTCGGCTTTTTAGATGGAGAAACAGGCTATACCATCAGCCGCATCTCTGCCTGGGGCACCTACCTCAAATACTATAAAATGCTCGAAATGCAGCGAGGCGGTAAATAACGCTTTCAGTTCTCCGATAAAATCGGCAAATTTGCACCTATGGAAGATAAGTTAAACGTTGGCATAACCCACGGCGATATAAACGGCATTAGTTACGAAATTATAATTAAAGCCCTGCTAGACCCTATGGTAAACGAGTTGTTTACCCCTGTGGTATACGGCTCGGGCAAAGCTGCATCTTACCACCGCAAGGTGCTTGGAATAAACGACTTTAGCTTTAACATCATCAACCCCGGTGCAGACTTTAACCATAAAGTGCCTAACCTGGTAAATGTTATAGAGGGCGAACCCGCTATAGAGCTTGGCAAAAGCACCCCCGAAGCCGGAGCTGCCGCCGTTAAGGCGCTGGAAGTTGCTACTAACGATTTGCTGGAAGGTACTATTGATGTGCTGGTAACAGCCCCTTTCAACAAATCAAATACCCAAAGCGATACCTTTAAATACCCCGGCCATACCGAATATTTAGCCGAGCGTGCAGGTGTTAAAGACTACCTGATGCTATTGGTTAGCGACACCTTACGCGTAGGTACAGTTACAGGCCACCTGCCGTTAAAAGATGTGGCTGCCAACCTAAGCGTAGAGAAAATACTGGCCAAGCTTAAAGTGCTACACAAATCGTTGCAGTTTGATTTTGGCGTGCGCAAGCCTAAAATTGCCGTGTTGGGCCTTAACCCCCATGCAGGCGACAATGGCCTTTTGGGCAGCGAAGAACTGAATATTATCAAGCCTGCCGTTGAAGCAGCTAACAAACTGGGCATTATAGCCTACGGCCCGTATGGTGCCGATGGGTTCTTCGGCTCGGGCTTATACAAGCAGTTTGATGGCATTTTGGCTATGTACCACGACCAAGGCCTGGTGCCTTTTAAAACCATCGCCTTCCATTCGGGTGTAAACTTTACCGCCGGGTTGCCTTTTGTGCGTACATCGCCCGACCATGGCACAGGCTACGATATAGCAGGTAAAAACGAAGCTTCAGAAGAATCGTTATTGGCTGCTATCTACATGGCTATTGATATTTACAAGAAACGCGCTGAGTATACCGAGATTAACAGCAACCCCTTAGCCTTTACCAAGCTGGCCAAAGAGCGATAGCATGAAGTTAAAGCAAGCCTATATCATTTGCCTTTTTGTATTTGTCTTGCTCTGCTTTATTTTGCCCGGCCAGGGGCGTTTTGATATTGAGTTTTGGATAAACTGGGTTAACGGCATGCGCAATGTAGGCCTGGCCCATGCATACACCATCCCCACGCTTAACTACAACCCCTTATACCTTTATGTGCTGCGCGTTTACGCCGCCCTTATGCCCGACCCCTACGATGTCGGCGTAAACATAAACTACCTCAAAATTTTTACCCTGTTGTTTGATTTTGGTGCTGTAATGCTGCTTATGCAATGGGTGCACAAACACGGCCGCGATTTTTTCAGCTCGTTTTTTGTCCTGTTCAATATAGCCTACCTCTATAATACCCTGTATTGGGGCCAGGTAGATGCTATACACACCACCCTTATTTTCGTAGCTTTTGTATTGGCGTTTGAGCAAAAACTGGTGTGGAGCGTGGTACTGTTTTTATTGGCAATGAACACCAAAACGCAGTCTATCCTTTTCCTGCCGATATTAGGGCTGCTATGGCTCCCTTTGCTAAAAGGCAATGGCAAAGCGGTGCTAAAAGGCATAGGCCTGCTGGTAGTTATCCAACTGGTAATTATCCTGCCATTCTTGCTAAAAGGCACCGCCGGGGCGGTATGGCAAAACTATATCGGGGTGGTAGATTATAACACCAGCCTTAGCATGCATGCCTACAACTATTGGTACTTAATGCAGTGGGACAATGCCGAGCTGCCCCGCCTAACATCCGACAAAAACCTGTGGATGGGCCTTACCTACAAAACCTGGGGGCTGCTTATGTTCTTTGGCGCATCATTACTTACACTGCTGCCCCTGCTGCTAAAAACTATTAATAAAACCTTGCAAGGCACCCGCTTTGCCTTTGCCGATGCCGAGCAGTTTTTCTTAACCACCGCGTTAATAGCCGTTATCTTTTTCTACTTCCCCACGCAGATGCACGAGCGGTACTCACACCCCGCATTGCTGTTTGCAGGCGCCTATTTTGTGCTAAGCAAGCGCTGGGTTATCTTCGTTTTTATATCGTATGCGTATATGATGAACCTGGAAGTGCTTGATAAATGCTGGGCCATGCGCAACTACAAAACCCTCATTTTCGATGCACGCTTAATCAGCCTGCTCTACGCCGCCGCAATGCTAATAGGCATTTACAGGCTCTATAAAGATTACGGTATTAAAACCGATTGGCAGGAATTGCAAGGAAGGATAGGAACAAAAAAGCTAGCCCCTAGTACCTAGCACCTAACCCCTTATTTCAAATCCACCTCCAGAATAAACGGCTCAAAAACCTGGCATATATACAACCTGTTTTTGTAAATAAGCCCGGTTGAGTTGCAACTTATACGCTTACCATCATCAGCAAAAAGCACCCGTGTGGTAGGCTCTTTAGTACGGTTTTTAATAGCATACGTAATACCCGGCGACGGCTTTTTAGCGTTCTTCATATGCGCCAAAAACTTTAGCGGTTTAGGGTGCGCTACTACTATCAGCTCATCGCCGTAGCGGGTAATATTATCATAGCCAAAGTAGGGCGCAATATTCGTATCAACTTTAAGCGTACCATCGGCATTAACTTTGTAGCGGAATAACGCTTTTTGCTGCACGGTAGAAACATACAGTGCATACACAACAACAAACTGTTTGGTAAACACCGTATCATCTCCCATAGCACTAGATGTTACCGTCATATTAGGAATCACCACAGTATCCTTATCAACATACAAACCGTTGGCATAGGCCAGTTTTTCGGCTACCACAGAGCAGTTACCCAGGCTGTCAAACATCACCACATTGGCGCGCTTTTTCTTGAATAATTTTTCGCCTAATGCATTGCGCTTGCCACTGTCGTTAGTAACATACACCCTGCCGTAGGGCGCAGCCACACAATCGTTTGGCGACACCATAAAGGCGCTGGTAAACTGCTGCTTAAACACCAGCTTATCGGCTTGCACTATGTATTGTACTATATAGTGTTGGTTAATATCGTCGCGGTGGTTTACCACATACAGGTAGGTTTCATTTTTTACGGTGATGATATCTATACCATGCGGATTAAACACAAAGCCCGCAGGCTCGCCTGTGCGGGGCAGCGTCTTGGCTTCCTGCCCGTCAAAGCGGTACTCCATAATCTCTGCAAATGCAGGGTAAAGCTCCGGGTGCTTTTTATCGCTACGTCGCTGGCTGCAAGATATCAGCAACCGTGGGCTCGACGAAGTACTATCCAGCACCATATCCTCAGGCCCCGGCCCACACTTTAGCTGGCGCGTAACATTATCAGAATTTTTTGGCAGGCTTGAACACGAAGCTGCAAACAATAATAACACAGAGAAATAAGAAAGTATTTTCATCGGCTATAAAAATAGCTAATTAGCTAATCAATCCACTAGCTAATCATTACTCATACCTCAACGCCTCAATAGGGTCAAGCTTAGACGCCTTTATGGCAGGGTAAATACCCGACACCACCGCTACCACAAAACATATAACCACACCCATTATTATCCACCCCCAGGGTATAATAAAGCCTGCATTTAAAAACATGGCCGTACCGTTACCCATCAATATGCCTAGAATAATACCTACAAAACCACCTATCTGGCCAATAACAATAGCCTCTACCAAAAACTGGTTCCGTATGGTTGATGCCTTAGCACCAATAGCCTTGCGCACCCCAATTTCGCGCGTACGCTCAGTTACCGATACCAGCATTATATTCATTAACCCGATAGCCGCACCCAGCAGGGTGATGATGGCAATAACCGTAGCCGCCAGGGTGGCGTATTGAATATTATCAATAACCATACTGGCCAGGTTATCGCTTTTGGTAATGGTAAAGTTATCTTCTTCGCCCACCGGCACACGGCGTATTTTACGCATAAGGCCCGTAGCCTCGGCAATAGCCCCGTCCATAGTATCGGCGCCGCCACACATTACACTCAGCGCAAACGACATCCGTCCGTTGGTGTTGTAGTACATCCTTGCGTTAGATACCGGTATAATGCCAATCTTATCGCCACCGAAAGAAAAGCTTGAGCCCTTTTCCTTCAACACACCAATAACTCGGTATTTAAGCCCACCCACAGTAATAAACTTATCTATAGGGTCTACTTTTTTATCAAATACAGCTGTAACCGTTTCGCTACCTAATATGATTACCGGCATAGCGTATTCCAGCTCCTGTGCCGAAAAATTCCGCCCATACTGTATTTCGTGCCCCGATGTTTGCACATAACTATCATCGCCACCCCAAATAAGTATGTTAGGGTTCGTTTTTTTCGAACCGTATTTAAGCACCCCTATTTGTGTTCCAATACACGATATAGAAACCGTGGCAGGGTAAGTATATTCGTCTTT
>JAIXUZ010000019.1 GCA_027483285.1 Bacteroidota bacterium | reverse complement strand
TTAGCCTAGAGGGTGCCGACCAGCTGATAACCGGCGACAGCCTTACCTGGTTTTATGATTTAACGTGTTTAGGGTCGGGAGTTAAAACCCAAACCTTAAACTCAAAAGTATCGCACAGGCTAAACCTGAACGACCGTGAGTTGGCTACCGACCAGTTTGACATGACGGTTACAACTGCCAATACTGCAGCTATAACCCGCACTACAGGTTATGTTAGCAGCTTGTCTAACGGTAAGCTATACCGCAACACCAACGTAAACAACGCGTACATTTTCCCAACAGGCTCTAGCGTAGGATTAACCCGCTACCGCCCTGTGGAAATTACCCCAAGCACTACAGAAGCCGGTTTGTATGGTGTACGTTTAGTAAACAATGACGCAACGCCTGATGGTTACGACCGTACGTTGGTTGATACCCTTGTTTGCCGTGTTAACGATAAATTTTACCACCGTATAAACCGCCCAACTGGCACAGCACCTGCTACCATCAGCGTGTTTTACGATGCTACGCAGGACCAAACATGGGATATCCTTTCTCATTGGACTGTAAGCCCTAACAAATGGGTAGGTATGCTGCCAACAACAGCCTCAGTTCAATCGGGTTTAGATGTTTTAACTCATGCAGGTTGGAATACCTTTACTGAAGAACCATATATTTTAGGCTTACGCCGCCCTGATGCACCAACTATTACAGGCCCAAACCTATTGTGTGGTAACACATCGGCCAACACCTATATTATTGACCCGGCTACACCAGGCGCTACCTACAACTGGACTATCAGCGGTGGTTCTATCAGTAGCGGCACGCCAACAGCTAACGTACAGGTAGGCTGGGGTAACTCAGGCTCAGGTGTAATTGCAGCAAGTGTAACAACCCCTAACGGTTGTACGTCGGGCATATCAAGCTACCCTGTAACATTATATATAGCTCCTACTGCTATTTATACTACTGATACTAACAATGTTTTTGCTTTCGACCTTATATCATTTACTGATGCAAGTATTGACGGTGCTACCCAGTGGGATTGGAGTTTTGGCGACGGTGTAGAAACAACCGAGCAAAACCCTTTCCATATGTACGACGTTCCGGGGCAATACAATGTATGTTTGATGGTAACTAGCAACGATGGCTGTATGGACACCACTTGCTCTACTATAGAAATAATAGAAGGCCTTGTTGTACCAAACGTATTTACGCCTAACGGCGACGGCATTAACGATGTGTTTAACGTTAAAAACAGCGGTATGGATGAGTACACCCTACAGATATTTAACCGTTGGGGCTTACTGTTATTTGAAACTACAGCGCCACAGGTTAAATGGGATGGTACTACAAACTCTGGCGAGCAAGTGCCAGCCGGTGTTTACTATTTTGTATTGAAAGCCAAATCAGCCACTACCAACTACGAGAAAAACGGTACTGTAACTGTTCTTTATAATAGCGATAACTAATCTTGAAAGTTAAAAGCTAAAAACCAAAAGATTAAAGATTAAGTATCTACCAATAGAACTATAATAAGAAGGGCCCGACATTTTGTCGGGCTTTTTTGTTTTTACACTGGTTAGAACACATTAGGCTTAATTATTGTTGTTGTTTATAAACAATGATGCGCGTTGATAACTACCACTTGCGAAAACCAAGTGGTTTGACAAAATTTGTAAGAACCAATAAGTTCTGTAATGGGCGAAGAATATGAACAACCTGAAGAATTTGATGCGGAGCGCATTAAAGACTTTGAACAGAAGATGAAAGAAGGGCGGGTGCCTTATTACGATGTAGAAAGTTTTGAAAGCATTGTAGAATATTATATCCGCCAGAATAAACCCTACGAAGCGTTAGACACCATATTGGTTGCTGAAGAGCAACATCCATACACATCAATACTGCAAATGCGCAAAGCGCAGCTATTTGCAGCCACAGGCAAAAACATACAGGCACTGGAATTAATTAACACCCTGGAAGCTATAGAGCCTGACAATTATGAGGTGTACCTGACAAAAGGCAGCATACTAAGCCAAATGGACAGGACTGGCGAAGCTATTGTTTATTATAACAAAGCCATAGACCGCGCAGGCGATGATGCCGATGAGGTACATTTATATATAGCCTTTGAGTATGAAAACCTGGGGCGGTACGATAAAGCCGTAGAACACCTTAAGAAAGCGGTAAGCCTAAACCCGGATAACGAGGCGGCGATGTATGAAATAGCCTTTTGCTTTGATTTAACAGAACAATTTCAGGCAGGGGTTGAGTATTATACCAAACTGACAGATGATAAACCTTACTCTGCCGCGGCATGGTACAACCTTGGGCTGTTTTACAGCAAGCAAGAAAAATACGAAACTGCCATACAGGCATACGATTATGCCATATTGATTAATGAAGAATTTTCATCGGCATACTTTAATAAGGCTAATGCCCTTGCAAACCTGGAGCGCTTTAACGAAGCGATAGAAACCTACCAGGAAACCTTTAAATACGAAGAGCCCGACCCAATATCGTTTCAATATATAGCAGAGTGCTATGAGAACCTTAACGATACCGACAGGGCTTTAAAATACTTTCATAAAGCCATAAAAGCTGACCCGGCACTGGCTGAGGCCTGGTGTGGAATGGGTGTGGTTTTAGACGGGCTTAACCGGAATACTGAAGCTGTGCACCACCTGCAAAAAGCTGTGGCAATTGACCCTGAAAATTCCGAATACTGGTACATACTTGGAGACCTATACCTTAAAAACGATTTTTTTGAAGAAGGAGAAAAAGCGTACCGCCTTGTAACTGAGCTTGAGCCTGATAATGAAGATATTTGGGGCGACTATGTAACTATATTATTTAGGAACGAAAAACTGGAGGAAGCTATAGAAAGCTGCCTTGAAGGGATAAAAGTGCAACCCCACAATACAACAATTTATTTTAAGCTGGCTGCGCTGCTTATTGAGGCCGGTAGCGAGAAACAGGGGATGCAGGTGTTTGAAGAAGCCCTATCAAACGACTACGAAAAGTACATTGAAGCGTTTGAAATCGTACCTTCGCTGCAAAATAATCAGGCATTGTTAGAAATACTTGAAGTATACAAACAGTAAGTTATGTTAGATAAATTAGACTTTGTACCCGTACGCAGCAAACGTCCTCGTAAACAAGGCCTTACCATGGTAATGGATAAGGGTCTTAGCCTTCGCCAGGCAGAAGATATGATTAGTGTGTCGGGCGATTTGGTTGATATTGTAAAGTTAGGCTTTGGCACATCTATGGTTACCCCAAGGGTAAAAGATAAGATTGCCCTATATAAAGATGCAGGCTTTAAGGTTTACTTAGGTGGCACTTTGTTTGAAGCCTTTGTAGTGCGCAAAAAATTTGACGAATACCGTAAACTAATTACCGACCTTAAACTGGACACAGCTGAGGTGTCAGATGGCTCTATTATATTACCACACGATATTAAGTGCGATTACATCCACCGTCTATCTAAAGACTTTACTGTAGTTAGTGAAGTAGGTTCTAAAGAAGCTGGTATACTTATTGCGCCGAAAATGTGGATTAGCATGATGCAGACGGAGCTGCAAGCGGGATCGTGGAAAGTGATTGCAGAAGCCCGCGAAAGCGGCAATGTAGGTATTTACCGTCCTAATGGTAATGCCCACGTTCAACTGGTAAATAAAATTATAGACAAAGTTAAGGCAGAAAATATTATTTGGGAAGCCCCAATTAAAGCCCAGCAAGCATGGTTTATTAAACTACTGGGTGCAGAAGTTAACCTTGGCAACATATCGCCCGAAGAGGTTATTCCGTTAGAGACATTGCGTTTAGGATTGCGTGGCGATACCTTCTTCAGCTATTTGCCAGACAATCTTAAAAAACTAAAGATAACGGCAGAGTCGGTAGAGGAAAAATCCACAAAAAAATCAAAAGAAAAAGTATAATACTGTTTGATATGAAAGAAGTAACCGTAGCGGAACTAAAAACCATGCGCGATAACAATGAGCCACACCAGTTGATTGATGTGCGCGAGCAGGCTGAAGTTGATGCAGCTGCTATTGGTGGCGAACATATACCTATGGGCCTTGTAGTTGCCAATATTGATAATATATCACGTGATGTTCCGGTGATAATACATTGCCGCAGTGGTGGCCGTAGCGGAGCTATTGTTGACGCGTTGGAGAGGCAATATGGGTTTACAAACCTATACAATCTTAAAGGTGGTATCATGGCCTGGAGCAAAGAGATTGACCCAACAATTACTGTAGCCTAACTTCTCAACGTTGGTTTCGGATTATTTAAAAGAAATGACAAATCAAAGCCCTGCAAGGGGCTTTTTTAACGAATAGCATGCACGAATATTTAGATTACTTTAAGAATATAGATGTTAAAATTTGGGAACTAATAGCCACTTACGACTACTGGGTATATGCCATATTATTTGCCATTATATTTATTGAAACAGGATTGGTTATCTGGCCATTTTTACCGGGTGACTCGCTATTGTTTTGCGCAGGAGTAGTAGCTGCCGGTGGCGGATTAAACCTGCCGGTACTAATAATACTACTGATTATTGCCGCTGTAGTGGGCGATAACACGAACTACTTTATAGGCAAATATTTTGGGCACAAGGTTGTTGGCTGGAAGTTTAAAGGCAAGCCCATTGTTAAGAAAGAATGGCTGGATAAAACCCATGCCTTTTATGATAAATATGGCACCCGCACTATTATCGTTGCCCGCTTTGTTCCTATAGTACGCACTATAGCTCCTTTTGTAGCCGGTGTAGGAGAAATGAAATACCGCCGCTTTTTACCCTACGATATACTGGGCGGCATTATATGGATTACCAGCATTACTGTTGCAGGATACCTGCTTGGCAACATTACATGGGTAAAAGAGAACATCGACCTGATTGCCATTGGTATAGTAATGGTATCGGTATTGCCGATGGTGTACCAAATACTAAAAAGCTGGTTAGATAGTAGAAAGAAAGCGAAAGACTAATCCAAGCCCTCCAGCTTAGCGATTTTTTCGCGCCACTCAGCTGGAATTTCAATAGTCTTGTTCTCCTCGTAATTGTAGCAAACCATAACGGTGACACCGGTAGCTTTAATCACTTCCTTTTTTTCAGGGGTGATGTGGATAAGCTGGTATTCCATATCAAAGCTTTTTTTGCCAAGCCTAGATACACGGGTTTTTACGATAAGGTTATCGCGGAAGAAAATGGGGATTTTATAATCAATAACAGCCTTGGCTACAATGATACCGCGCGAGTTCCAATTAACATTGGCACCAAGCACCGCACGAAAATAATTGATACGGGCATACTCCATAAAACTCAGGTATATAGAGTTGTTTACGTGGCCCAGCATATCGGTATCAACAAAACGGATTTGTACCGGGGTTTTATGCTTAAAATTATCTTCTTGCTTTTCCATAGTTTTTGCTATTCCTACATACAAAAATATCCAAGTAACGGTATCATAATTAAGGGTTTCATTATGGCTTTCAACATAGATTTTAACAATTGCCCGTTTTAAAAAGCCGTTTATAAATATAGCAGGCATACTTATACTTAAAGCCGATGCAGGCTTAATTTTACGGTATGATCAGGACCACAGAATCAGAGTCGCGCTACAACAACCTGGAGTTGATGAGCACCCAAGAGTTGCTTACCAACATGAATACCGAAGACAAAACTGTACCCCTTGCGGTAGAGGCTGCCATGCCCCAACTGGAGGCCCTTGTTAATGCCGCCTTTGAACGCCTTAGCAACGGTGGCCGCCTGTTTTATATTGGGGCAGGTACAAGTGGCCGTTTAGGCATTGTTGATGCGTCTGAATGCCCACCTACTTTTGGTGTGCCTCATGGACTGGTTATAGGCCTTATTGCCGGTGGCGATGCCGCCATACGCAAGGCTGTGGAGTTTGCCGAAGACAGTACCGAACAAGGCTGGATTGACCTTACTGAGCACAACATAAACGAGTACGACTTCCTTGTTGGTATTGCCGCATCGGGCTCTACGCCTTATGTGGTGGGCGCCTTAACCAAAGCCCGCGAGTTGGGTATTGGTACCGGCTGTATAGTATGTAATACGGGTAGCCCCGTGGCCGCAGCGGCGGAGTTCCCCGTAGAGATTGTGGTAGGACCCGAGTTTGTTACCGGCAGCACCCGCATGAAATCGGGCACGGCACAAAAACTGGCACTTAACATGCTTTCAACATCGCTAATGATAAAGCTGGGCCGTGTAAAAGGCAACCGCATGGTTGATATGCAACTATCTAACAATAAGCTTATTGACCGTGGAACCCGTATGGTTATGGAAGCCCTGAATATAGACTACGACCAGGCAGCCGAATTGCTTAAAACACACGGCAGTGTTCGCAAAGCGGTGGAATCTGCTAAAGGTTAAGCCTGCACTGTCCTTCGGGTGGTAAGCCAACCCACCAGACTGCCTACCGCCATTACTATTATAAATATGCCCGTCACATCAAGCGGTTTAACTACTATGGGGTAAGGCATAGAGCCTTCGCCTGCCATCAATATCCATTGAAATTGCAACTGCGCAAAACATAAGGCCAACCCGGCTAAAACGCCCGACAGCGTGCCTATAAACACAATCAAAAACCCTTCATTGCGAAATATTTTATGCAGCATGGCACTATCGGCACCAAGGGCTTTCAGGGTCATTGCATCGTTATTCTTTTCTACTATCAGCATAGTTAGCGAACCCATAATGTTAAATATCGCTATCAGCATTATCAGCGAAAGGATGAGGAACAGCGCCCACTTCTCGCTATTAATAACCTTATACAACACCTCGTGTATTTGGAAACGGTTTTTAACCGTGTACCCTGCCCCCACAAGGTTTTGAATATCGGTACGCGCCTTTTCTACACTAATGCCGGGTTTTAGTTTAAGTTCTATGGAACTAATAGCCCCATCGCGCTGAAACAGTTCCTGTGCAAACCACAGCGGGGTTATAACATACTTATCGTCGTACTCGGGCTGGTTTTGCACGCTAAACACCCCCGATGCGTAGAGCGTTCGCGTAGCAAAAGCATCTTCAGGATTAATCGTATTCTTCGCATTCCGTTTGGCCGAATACACGCTAATGGGTGTCATAATATCGTTAATGGCTACCCCCAGTTTTACAGCTACCCCATACCCTACTACCGATGCCGCCAGCGAATCATTCCCCAGGTAATAATCTCCATCAACCACCAGCGTATCAATACCTGATACCTTAGCGTAATTTGGGCTTACCCCTTTTATAGTGGCAATAGTTTGTTTTTCGCCGTAGCGCAGCAGCACGCTTTCTTCTAAGGCGTACGATGTTTGCTCAACATACCCCAAACCCTGGAGTTTTTTATCAAAAAGGCTGTCGGCAATAAACGTTTTACCCTTGGCAGGACTAATAACTATATCGGC
>JAIXUZ010000189.1 GCA_027483285.1 Bacteroidota bacterium | reverse complement strand
TCGTTATTTGTGCCTAAAAAGCCCATAATAACATCGCTGTGGCCTGATAGGTATTTGGTAACCGAATGCATAACAATATCAGCACCCATATCAACAGGGTTTTGCAAATACGGCGATGAAAAGGTATTATCAACTACCACCAGTGCATTGGCTTTTTTGCCAATAGCAACCACGCCTTCAATATCAATAATGTTAAGTAGGGGGTTGGTAGGGGTTTCTACCCAAAGTAGTTTGGTGGCAGGGTTAATAGCAGCTTCAACAGCAGCTAAATCGCCCATGGGCACAAACTTAAATTTAATGCCAAACTTTTCATAAACCTTTACAAAGAGGCGATAGGTGCCACCGTATAAGTCGTTGGTTGATATTACTTCGTCGCCGGGTTGCAGTAGCTTAACTACCGCATCAACAGCACCCATACCGCTAGAGAAGCAAAGGCCATGCTTGCAATTTTCTAATGCAGCAATGTTTTGCTCTAATGCATTGCGGGTTGGGTTCTTACCGCGTGCATATGTAAAGGTTTTGTATTTCTCGTCACGTTCAATAGACTGAACGTAAGTAGATGTCTGGTAAATCGGGGTCATAATAGCACCCGTGGTTGGGTCAGGCTCTTGCCCTGCGTGGATGGCTTTTGTTGCAAATTTCATAGGGCAAATTTAGCTTTTAGCTTGTAGCTTATAGCTTATAGGTGCTAGTTTTTTAGTTTTAGTTGAAAACTTGTTATAAGCTTGCCCACTTCTGAAGACAGCGACAAAATCTTTTCAGATTGTTCAACAGTTAAATAATTTAACCTAACCGAGAGTAAAACTTGGGTCTCTAACTCAGATAAAGAACCTTTAGAGATGCCAAGAAATTGCAAAAATTCTCCTTTTGTATTTCTTGATCTTCCTTCAGCAATATTTGATGGGATAGAGATAGCGCTACGTCTCATTTGAAAAGTAATTCCATATATCTCTTCTTTAGGAAACCCTGATGTAGACTTATAAATGAGTTCGGCTAAATCCATAGCTTTCTGCCACAGGATTAAATCTTGATAAGACTGTGCTTTCATTAATATATAGGTTGATAAAATATTCTATAAGCTATCAGCTAAAAGCTACAAGCTATTACGCTTGTGTTTCCATCGCTTATGGCTCCAAAGCCAATATTGGGGGCGCTCTTTAAGAATCTGTTCCAGTTTTGCGGCATAGGCTTTGGTTATCCCTTCGGGTGGGCAGTCGTTGGGGTTTTCTACCAATAAAGTAAACTTGGTATGGTACATGCTACGGGCTACTTTGGTAATATCGGCATATACTATAGAGCAGTTGTATCTGCGGGCAAACTTTTCGGGACCAGGAAAAAAGGCAGTATCCTGATTTAAAAAAGGCAGCCAGTGTGCTGTTTGTAAACTAGCCGGAGTTTGGTCGGCCACAAAAGCCATTACCATCTGCTCATTTTTATGCCTTTCAAATGCAGCAGTAGTTTCGCGCATAGGGAACATTTTAAGCCCAAATTTTTGTCTCGATTTTAATAACGCAGCCTCCATTGGCTTATTATTAAGGGGCTTATACATGCCGTAGCTGTTGCTGTCTATATATATTCCCATAGACATGCCCGCCCATTCCCAACTATTGTAGTGGGCGGTAAGCAATATAACATGGCCTTTTTTATTAAGAAAATCCTCGAAAACCTCATTGCCTTCCGAGGTAAAGCGTCGGCGCATTTCTTTTTCTGATATGGTAAAACCCTTAAGGCTTTCAACAATCAAATCGCACAGATGATGGTAAAAACCTTTTTCTATTGCTTTTAATTCTTCCTCTGATTTTTCAGGAAATGATGCTTTTAAGTTTTTGCGCACTACAGATTTTCTGTACCCAAATACATAGTAAAGAAGAAAGTATAGAAAATCGGCCAGGCGGTGAAGAACCCACATGGGTAAAACAGATAGGGTATATAATAAACCTATACCTATGTAAGTAAAGATGTTCTTCATTACTGACAAAGATAGGGGATAGGGTGCAGGGGATAGAAGGTAAAATGAGTTTTTTTATAAATAAAAAGCCCATGCAGTTATGCATAGGCTTTAAGTTGATTTTATACAATAAGGTTATTCTGTAAAGATTATACGCTTGGTAAAACGGTTACCATCAACCATTACCTGCAACAAGTAAACGCCAGCAGAGGGCACTTGTGCGCGGTTAACAGTAAACTGGTTGTAGCCCGATTGTAGATTGCCTGTAAACACAGGTAAAATTTCCTTACCAACAACATCATATAAGCGGATATCGGTTTTAGCTTTAGCCAAAAGGTTAAAGTAAAAAGTAATATCTCCGGCAGATGGGTTAGGAAATACTGTTAAGCCTAAATTATCTGCAACGGCAAGGTCTATATTACCAGTTGGGTTACTAATGTTAATATCATCAAGGTAAAGGTTATTGCCGCCACCTGATGTAAAAGCGAATTTTAAACGCACATTAGGCTTATTAGCAATGCTTGATGGGATAGAAACAGTTTCTTCCCTCCATTGGTTGGTGTTAGTTGGGGTAAAAGGGCTTCCTGTATTGCTGCTGGTTGATAATGCTGTGCCGGTTTTAGAATAACGTACCGTCCAGGTTTTGCCGCAGTCAACGCTAAGAAATACCTTTAGCACATCTGTTGATGAACTTGAAGTTGTAGCGTATGATACTTTAAACTTAAGTACAGGTGATGATATGTTGTTTAGTTTGAATGATGGGCTTATCAACTCATCTACATCACCTGAGCCATTACCAAAGTTAGCCATTTTAGCAGAGTACCAGGTGTTAAAACCAGCACCTGCAAAGCGAGACCATTTAAAATCACCACCGCCACTGTTTACAGTTATCCAACGGTCGGCAAACGGTTCGTTCTCTTGTTCAAAGCCATCAACAAAATTATAGTTAATGTCTTC
>JAIXUZ010000331.1 GCA_027483285.1 Bacteroidota bacterium | reverse complement strand
GTATAGCCCTGTTAGCCATTGGGGTTGTTGTTACAGCCTTGGTATGGCCAGAGAAAGGATTATTGCGCTTTGTTGTTGTTGCATCCTTGTTTGCAATACTATTTGGGTTATATGGGTTACTAAAAAATTCATCCGCTCTGTATTATAGTTTCTTCCCGTTTAAACCCAATACTAAAAAGCCTGTTGGCCCAAACTATAAAGGCATTTATTATGCTTCAATGGGTTTGTTTTGGTTAGCATTAGTCTTGGCTATTTTAGAAATAGATAGTATAGATAATACAATTCGCGGATTGAAATTATTTTGGCAATTTGGTTTAACAGGAATATCTGTAAGTATAGCTTTATTGTTGTTGATTGAGCTTAGAGCCAAGTCTGTTTACAATATTTTTGGCCGCAGGTTTTCTATAAGTATTGCCTTGTTACTAGGCCTTTTTTTACTACTGCCAACAGCTGCAAGTTTCTATAATAGGATGTATACGCCTTCAAATCTTCAATATAAAAAATATGCCGTAGTCTCTAAGAATCGACTGGGTTCTCGGTATAAATCAAACTACATTAATGTTACAATTGAGAATGAGATAGAGCGGCTAAAAATAAATGATGAGTTGTATTATAAATTGGAGGTTAATGACAGTATTGAACTAGGCATTAAAAAAGGTGCACTGGGGTTTGATTTTGTGCAAACGATTAAAGCAGTTCACTAAATCAACAACAGTATACAAATAAGCTTGCAAACAATAATCAATTTCAAGTGGTTTCCTAGATAACACATAGCCTGAAATTATGAAACTTAGCACATTTTATTCAGCAATATTATTGGTATTACTTTTTACATTACCCGGTTGCGAAGTAATAGGCGGCATATTTAAAGCAGGTGTTTGGACAGGCGTTTTATTAATAGCCGTAGTTGTAGCAGCCATTATTATTTTTATTATTAGTAAGCTCGGTAGTAAAAAATAAAAGCCCTTCCACCATGACGGAAAGGCTTTTCAATATAAACTAAAGTTATTTTATTCAGCTTTGATAATGCGTTTAGAAACCTGCAAACCATTAGCGTTTTTCAAGTTTAAAACGTACACACCTGTTGGCATTGAAGCTATATCAAGCGCGTAATTATCAGTGGTAATATTTCCGCTGCGTAAAACCTGGCCTAGCATATTATTAAGCGTGTAAGTTAATTGTTGCCCGCCTTTTGTGATAGTAATAAAATTTGTAGCCGGGTTAGGATATATACTGATGTTAGATAGTATATTTTCGTCTAACCCAACAGAACAGTTTACAAAAGTATAAGTTAGCTGTAAGCCCAAACTCTGGTTATAATCTGGGCAGGTAGATGGTGCACCTGATACTGAGTATACACCCGAAGTTGTAACTACTAATGTGTCGTTATTTTCGCCAGGTAAATCAATGCCACCTTTGGTCCATTGTATGTCGGTATCGTAAGGCATACCCATAATTAAAAACAAGGTGTCTTCGCCTGCGCATAGCGTGTCTTGCAAGCCTTCGGTAATAACAGTAACTGGTAAAAAAGCCCAACCATCAACCAATACTTCCGGCGATATTTCAGTACAGTTGTTTAATGTGGCTTCTACTTTAAACATGCTTCCACCATCGTTAAAGGCAGATACAACGTAATATTGATTGGTTGCATTAGGAATAAGGTTGCCGTCTTTGTACCATTTATAACTATCGTATTGCTGCGTCCATAATGTATCGGTAGTATTAGGGCAGAGAATTAAATTGTCAGGTGTAACGGTTGGGTTATGCGCACAATCGGGCGTGCCTAAATAGTGGTACGTTGTGTTGTTACCATTGCCTGCGTTGGGTACGCCAAGGGTATCGGTAACGGTGTTGTAAAAAATATCGGCCGGGTTGCTAAGACCTGTAACAACTGTGGTTGGGCCCGATGTAAAGGTGCTGTTAAACTCGCTAACACCTTGCAAACCCCACGACGATACAAAGTAATTGCCTGCTGCATCTCTTGTTATTCCATCGCAATTGCTAAGAGAGGTTGCCAATAGAGTAGAGGTAGTAGAATCGGCTAAATTAACCGCCATAATAGGGGCGCTAGTACCCCAGTTTACAAACACACAACGGTTGTTGGGCTGGTCAAAAACAATACCGTTAGGGCTTTTAGCAAGGCCTGTAACAAGCGTTGTAAATGTTTGGGTTGCAATTTTAACTCGATATATTTTTTTAGCGCTAAAATCAGTAGCATATAAATTGCCACTATTATCGTGCGTTAAACCGTTAAGAAATGAAGCACCTGTAATGTTAACATTAAATACCTCTGTGCCGGTTGTAAGGTCGTATCCCTTAATGCGTGGGTTATCGCAAACATAAGCAGTGTTACCCACAATTTCTATTCCGTAGGGTGCTGTTGGGGCTGCAGTAAACAATGTTACTAAGCCTGTAGCGCTGCTGCGGGCTAGTATAGTACCGGCAGCGCGGTTAGAAATAAGCCAACGGTTGTTGGTGTAATCAAACTCAATGCTTTCGGGGCTGTTATAGGCGGTTTGCGCAAAAGTGCTTGCGGCAAAAAATAGTATAATCAGAGTAAATAATTTTCTCATAGTTTACAGTTGTGTGCTACAAACCTATGGTTTATTAGGGATATGGGCAAACAAAATGGATGGTATTGGGGTATATCAAACAGGCATGTTTAGCGCTTAGCACGCTTTTTGCTATATTTGCAGTATAATTAGTTCTTTGACTTATGGGGCCGACATGGTTTTGACAGCATGCACTTGTTGTGTAAGCACGCCGGGGGTTGCAGGTTTACCCCGTAAAAATCAACTTAGCAAAACAAATAACTGGCGAGAATAACTACGCCATGGCTGCCTAATCTCAGATTAGCATAGTCATTGTCGTTTCCTGCAGCTCGGCCGGGCTGCGGTAGGAGTAACGGCATCATCAAATGCCCGGTCGTTAACAGGCAAGCTGCGGGCTTGTTGACGTATTAGCAGATACGGTTTGTGTTGGTGGGCAACTTGACCTGCACATACCCGACAATTAACAAGATGATAAGCGCGTAGAAAGCACAGTAATTTCTTGTTTGGACGAGGGTTCGAATCCCTCCGGCTCCACTTAACACAAAACCCTTGCTAGTCAAGGGTTTTGTGTTTTATCTCTATAGGAAAGTCGAACCTCGATGTCTAAGAAGTTGTTTTTTTCAAGCTATTGCCTAGATTTTCAATTACTACATAAAATATTATTTCTAAAAAGGATTTAACAGAATTAAATCTGAATTTAAAAATCTATGCGTTGCCGTTAAGAACTGCTTTCACAGACTTAGCAGCATCAAGAACAGTTTTTTCAAAGGACATTGGTTTCCAATTAAATGTGCGCATTGTATCACTAATATCTGCTTCTATAGTGTTTCCGATAAAAGGCAACATACCTTTAGCTTCATCATTAAATTTTGCCATAAATTTTAATAAAAAAGTTGGTGCCAATTTGGTGCTAACTTTATCGTATCCATTAGCTTTTAAAATTTGTGCAATTTCTTGAATTGCATGAGCCTTCACTGTTGTAACAATGAATCGCTTGCCGTTAGCTTTTTCATTTTCTAATGCTGCAACATGAATAGTCGCTACATCTCTCACATCCGACATTACTGAATAAGCTCGAGGCAACATAGGTACTTTTCCCGTAATTAATTTTTTGAAAAAATCCATTGCTTCAGTTGCTAAATTACCTGTAAGGGTTGGTCCATAAATAGGTCCTGGATTTACAACCACTAATTCTAATTTTGTATCACCAGTTTGATTTTTTATAAACTCCCAAGCGCTTTTTTCCGCTAGCGTTTTACTTTTGAAGTAAGCGGTTACTGTTTTCTCATTAACATCAGTCCAACTATCTTGATTTATTTTTACAATACCGTGTTTCCCACCCTGCATAGCTACTGTAGAAGAGGTAAGCACAACTCTTTTAATTCCTGCTTTTTTTGCAGCTTTTAATGCTCTTAACGTACCATCAACCGCCGGCTTGATTAATTCATTTTCGTCTTTTGGGACTTTCACAACAAAAGGTGAGGCAATGTGTAATACATAATCACATCCTTCCATTGCTTTGTCCCAACCTGCGTCTTCCATCAGGTCAAGTTCGCAAAAATCTAAATTACCATTTGGGTCAATTTCTTTTTTTATACCATTTACAACTTCATCTGTTCTAGATAAACTCCTTACAGAACCTCTTACGGCATAGCCTTTTTTTAATAATTCGGCAGCACAATGCTGTCCTACAAATCCTGATATTCCTGTTACTAATACTTTTTTCATATTTTACGTGAGATTAAATTTTTGAATAATAAACCAAACTTATAAATTGACTAAGTTTGGTTTATAATAGTGAAAACAACAAATTACATTCCTGGTATAATTACTACTCTACCTGCCTCAGATTGCAGTTCATTAATGCGAAGGTTTTTGTACGGTTTATACTCTTCTGAGTTGTACCAACCTTCAGCTGCTTCCATGCTTGGGAATTGAAGCACGGCAGCCCAATTTCCATTCCAATCTCCTTCCTTTACGTTTGGAGCAGGAGTACCAGCAATCATTTGTCCACCATGTTTTTGCAAAATAGGAATTGCAAATTGTGCATAACGTTGCATTAGTTCGTCAAGGCTTTCAACTTTCATTTGCACCATAATGTACGCTGGCTTTGTTGCATTTGCACCTTCAGTGCTTTTTTCTTGATTTTCCATCTTTTTTAAATTTTAATTATTACTTTTGTTTCGCAAGCAAAAGTATAAAATAACTTTCAATTTGCAAGTAATATTTAAAATAAATTGCATTTTGCAAGTAAAAATATTATTTTAGTAACATGGATATTAAATTTCGATGCCAATGTCCGATCACATCAGCCCTTGATATTCTAGGGGATAAATGGATATTGGTTATTATTAAGCAAATGCTAATAGAAGACAAAAAGACTTTCAAAGACTTCACAGAAAGTGATGAAGCCATTGCGACTAATATACTTGCTTCTAAGCTAAAATGCCTTGAAGAATTAGGAATTATAACTAAAACGCAGCTTCCTGATAATAAAAAAACAAACTTGTACCTATTGACTGAAAAGGGCTTGGCTTTAACTCCTATTATTGTTGAACTGTCTATTTGGAGCGATGAGAATGTGAGAGAGCTAAATTCAATAATGAGGGATAGTCCTGAAATAGCAATCATGAAAAGTGATAAAAACACTTTTATTAAAATGATACAGGAGAATTATAAAGCAAAAATTGGTCTTGCTATTAAAAATGATAACAAATAAAAATTCTAATCATACTAATGCAGTGAAATGTATCGTTTTAATTCTGATAGTACTTCAATGTCCTTTAGTAACTGGTTCGAGATTTTGTCTGTGAAGTCCACATTTATTTTCTTATTTAGCCTTATTTTATTGATATTGCCGCCGTTGCAGGTATTAGAGCGTAGCGTTACCTGCCACGGCACAAAACTCTATTAAAATCTTGAAATCTTGAAAAATAAAATAATTCTACATATCCCTCATTCATCAACGAAAATGCCACTTAAAGAAGGCTACGTTGTTGATTTAGCATCTCTAGAGAAAGAAGTATTGAAATTAACAGATTGGTATACTGACGACCTTTTTTATTCTAATGATGATGAAATGATAAAGGCTGATTTCTCTAGAATATTTTGTGACTCCGAAAGATTTACTGACGATTCACAAGAAATAATGGCACAATATGGAATGGGTGTTTGTACGAAAAAAATGATGATGGCGAAACAATAAGAATAGTTACACCAGAACTAAAAGAAAAGGTTTTAGAAGAGTATTATTGGAAGCATCACAACAAGTTAAGCAAAGCAGTAAATAATCAATTAGATATCTTTGGAAAGGCATTAATTATTGATTGCCATTCATACCCAAGTATTCCTTTAAAAAGAGACCTTGATAAAAATCCTACACGCCCAGATTTTAATATTGGAACAGATTCTTATCATACGCCCAATGAACTGGTTGACTTATCTGTTTCATTCTTTGAAAACGCAGGCTATTCATTAGGAATTGATTGGCCATACAAGGGATCCTTAGTGCCTTTAGAACATTATCAAAAAAACAAAAATGTTCAAACAATTATGCTTGAAATAAACAGAGCGCTTTACTTAAAAGAGCCGACTAACGAAAAGTCGGAAAGATATGGGGAAATAAAGAGGGTCACCGGCGAATTTATAAAGATGCTTAAAAATAGTTTATAGTAGAATTTATAATCAAACTAAGGGTGCTTAATCAGAAGAATGGATTTTGTCGCGTTAATTGAAAGTCGATTTCTTAAACCAACAAAGATTGTAAATAGAGAAATGTGAAGTAAACAAGCCCTTAATTAGGCAATTAAGCTTACTTTTTTCGGTATTTGCCCCGGGTATGATAATAGTATTTTGAACGAGCCCTGCTTTTAAATGCATCCTTTTTGGTGCTAACCGGCATGCGTACATGCCCCTTGCGGTATTTTCCATTTTTATCTACAGAGGGCTTTACATATACAGGCTCCTTTGCTTTGCTGTTCTCAGTTGTTTGATTGCACCCTACAATAGTAGTTGCGAAGGCAAATAAAAAAAGTAACAATATTTTGTTTAACACATTAATCATATTAAACAAAGATACTTGATTTAGGTCCTCGTTTCTTGTAACTATTTGTGTTTGATTCCATTTTCTTTTTGTTAAACTTAATAATATGTCCAATCCCGATCATCCTATTTAGTATACTTTAATTTTAGTGGCTGGAGACGCTGAGCTCTAACACCTTCCGCGGTAAAAAATGCTTTGTGTGGCGGACCTATACAAAATCATAGTGTGGTTGATTTACCCCAAACCAATGTTTTTGGCAATTTCCCGGCACCATGCAATTTAACATCTGTTGTTGAAAATCAATCGCAAGAAATAAGCCTATACCCAAACCCTGCTAAAAGTTATATTACCATAGATATTCCGGCTGCATACAACAAATCAACCCTTCATATTATGAATACGCAGGGACAATTGGTTTACAGCCAAACAGTAGTTGCTGGTGTACAAAACATTCAACTGGATAATATAGCTAATGGTTTGTATATGGTTACTATTCAGGCTGATGGCAAGCGGGTTTATACTTATAAAATTGTGGTAGAGAAATAATTACCCACCACCTGTCACCAATCACTCGCCCCTAATTTCTTATCTTTACCCCGGATATGGATAAGATTAAAATAGGGATATTGCGCGAAACAACTAAAAGCGACGACCGCAGGGTGCCGCTTACCCCGCGCCAGTGCTTTGAGTTGCAGCAGGATTACCCAAATGTTGAAGTATATGTTCAACCCTGCTCTATACGTTGTTACGATGACCATGATTATAAAGCCTTTGGGATAACATTACAAGATGATGTTTTTGGCTGCGATATTTTGCTGGGTATAAAAGAAGTAGCCGTTGATAAGTTGATTGAGGGTAAAACGTACTTGTTCTTTTCGCACACTATGAAAAAGCAGGAGCGTAACCGGGCCCTGCTAAAAGCTATGCTGGATAAAAAAGTCCGCATGGTAGATTATGAATGCCTTACCGATGAAGAGCGAAACCGTGTCATTGGCTTTGGCCGTTATGCGGGTATTATTGGTGCCTATAACGGCATTTTAGGCTACGGGCAGAAGTACGACCTGTTTGATATAAAACGTGCTTTTGAGTGCCGGGACCATAAGGATATGGAAGAAGAGCTGCGCCGTGTTAAGCTTACCAATATAAAAATATGCCTTACCGGGGGCGGACGTGTAGCCAATGGTGCTACCGAAACGCTGGGTATGCTTAAAATACGTAAGGTTACCCCGTACGAGTTTTTAAACTGTTCGTACCGTGAGCCTGTGTATGTCCAACTGCACTCTAAAGACTATAACCGCCCTAAAGATGGCAGCGGTTGGGACTCTGACGAATTTTATACCCACCCCGAGGAGTACGATAGCATGTTCTACCCCTACACCAAGGTTACCGACATGCTGATAACCTGCCACTACTGGCACCCTCAGGCACCCGCTTTGTTTACTAAAGAAGATATGCGCAAGCCCGATTTCAGGGTTAGTGTAATTGCCGATGTTACCTGCGATATTGATGGTTCTGTACCATCAACCTTAAGGGCATCAACTATAGAAGAGCCGTTTTACGGCTACAACCCTGTTACCGAAAAGCTAGATGAGCCATTTATTAAAGACACCATCACCGTTATGGCAGTAGATAACCTGCCATGCGAACTGCCTCGTGATGCCAGCGAGGATTTTGGTAAAAGCCTTATAGAGCGTGTTTTTCCGGCATTACTTGGTCATAAAGACCCTACCGGCATGATAGAGCGAGCCACAATAACTAAAGATGGTCACCTAACAAGCAGGTTTAATTACCTGGCCGATTGGGTAGGCGTATAGTTTTTACGCCGCTATTCAACCCGCCAGTCAATTTCAGCCTTGCCAAGGCTGTGTAAGATTGTGTTGGTTTTTGAAAAGTGTTTGCAGCCAAAAAATGCGCCGCCTGCCAAAGGCGATGGGTGAGCAGCCTTTAAAATATGGTGTTTTGAAGTGTCAATCAGCTCTTCCTTTTGTTTGGCAGGGTTTCCCCATAATAGAAACACTACATCGCTCTTTTCTGCTGATATTTTTTGGATAACAGCACTGGTAAACCTTTCCCAGCCTTTGTTTTTGTGCGAGTTTGCTTCGCCGGCCCTTACAGTAAGTACGGTATTGAGTAACAGTATGCCCTGGTTAGCCCAAAGGGTTAGGTCGCCTGTTTTCGGAATGGGTATACCAACATCATCCTTAATTTCTTTAAAAATATTTTTTAGTGATGCCGGCTGCCTGATACCAGGCGATACAGAAAAGCATAGCCCATTTGCCTGCCCTGGCCCGTGGTAGGGGTCTTGCCCTAAAATAACCACTTTTACCTTATCAAAAGGTGTATGGTTAAAGGCTGAAAAAATTTGTTGCCCGGCAGGGTATACCACATGTTTGGACCTTTCTTCAACCAAAAAAACCTTTAATTGGGCAAAGTAGGGGGCTTCAAACTCTTCTTTAAGCGCAGTTAGCCAAGTTGGGTCTATTTTTGTTGTAGCCGATGACATTTTTTATCTAACAAAGTAAGGAATTGTTAATAACTACACGAAACAATAGCAATAAAAAGGGCGTTAAATGGGCTAACTTTGAAACTTATTATACACACCCAACCCTTACACAGTACAATGAAAAAAGTTGTTGCCATATTAGCCGTTGCTGCCCTGGTTGTTACCACCGCTTCATCATGCAAAACTCACGAAAACTGCCCAGCTTACGGTAAAAGTGCGACTAAGTCGATGAAAAGGCACGCTTAACCGGGGTAGTTAAACCGGAGTTCCTTTACCAATTCGCTGGATAAACTTATCATTACAGGACATGTGCGTGCTGCATGTTCTAGTATTTTCTGCTCTTTTTCAGGGTAGTTCTTTGCCATATCAAATTCTAGTAGTATAGCTGATACCCTTCGGGGTTCTGCCGCCATTGTTTTGGTTATGCGCACTTTTGTGCCAACCATGTCAATATTATGTGTGCGTGCAGCTATGCCCATTATTGTTAGTGCACAACTTGCCGTTGCGGCGCATAATAAATCTGTGGGCGAGAATGATTCTCCTTTGCCCTGGTTATCAGGTGGGGCATCTGTAAAAATTACCACACCCGATTTTAGGTGCGTATCTTCTGTGCGCAAATCGCCTTTGTAAACACTTACCATTGTTTCCATAGAGCAAATATACTCTGGCTTTGGTTATATAATTGCAATAGCGCTATATTTGAGCTGCCAACCTGTTAGCTGCTATGAAACTGCAACGCACCCGTACCCCCTTAAGTATATTAGTGCTTATAATAGTTTTGATAACTGTAAAGGCATTCTTTAGTTCGTATAACAAACCCACGTTGCACGATGATGGTTCGGTATCGTATAAAAAATCGGGCGAAGGGGATGATTACCTCTATAAAATTACTGATAGCATAGCCTTTGAGGCGCATATAATGCCAACCATGAATACCATCCACATGGAGGTGGTAAGCTATACGCAGGTAGGTGGTATTAAGGGCTTTATGCTGGGCAATAATAAAACCAACAGGCAACTGTTTTTTCCGAGCGAGCGGAAGGGCGATTGGATTTATACATCGTACGCAAAGCCGGGCGATTACTATGCCGTAAATACCCAAACAGGTGAGTTGCTGAAAAATGAAACTACAGACGACAACCTGTACGAAACAGAGTTTTACCAGGCACGGTTTTCTGGTGGCCAAAGCCTTAAGGATAACTATATTTTGCAAAACTTTGATTACATAAGCACCTACAAAAGCTCGGGTGCTGATTTACTAATGGCGGGAGTATTTTTGGCGGGCATTTGCCTTATTTGGGCATTGATTGCTTTGCTGTTAGACCTGCGCAAACCCCGAATACCCAAACCATTCACTCCCCAGCAACATGCGGGGAGCAGGGCGCCGAGTAATTAGGTTGGTTTGATTGCAGCTGCCTCTTGGTTACATAGCAGCTATAAATGGATAGTATATTTAGGAATACAGGGATAATATATGGAGGGGTTTATTGAAAGAGCGTCAGCTATTTTAAAATGTGGGCACTTTTAAAAATAAGGGGCACCCCCTATTTGTATATAAATACGAACAACTAAATTTACCCTATAACAATCTAGACGGCACACTTAATGCTTTTAAGATAAAAATACACGGCTTGTGTAAGTTATGTAAAAGCAGTAAGATGATAATAAAAGAACTAGAAGCCAATCTGGCAATTGCAAATAATGATAAGCTCAAAACGGCTTTTGTTCAATTTGAAAAACTGCTTTTTGAATTACGAAAAAGAGAACTACCTGATGGTATTGTTGACTCTATTAATAATGAACTTGATAAGTTGAATTCAATTGAAGGCTTATCTGATGAATTCAAAAAGACGCTAAAGAAGTCAAAATCAACTATTTTAAAGGTACTAGAAAAGGATGCGAAACTAGTACCTAAAAGTACTATCGTAATCTGTGGTTATCTATGGGTACGGGAGTGTTTGGAATTCCCATAGGATTCATTATTGCACAGGGGGCTAAAAATATGGCCTTTATAGGGCTGGGGATGCCCTTTGGGTCGTTAATTGGGGCTGCCGTTGGAGATAGGAAGGATAAAAAAGCGCAGGCCCAGGGAAGGCAGCTAGACGTAGACATTTGGTATTAAAAATAATTACATACAGGAGAAACCCGAAAATCAATTTAAAAGAGTAGGGATTACACTACACAATACACTTATGAAAATTAAAAAATTAGCCCTGGTATTATTTACATTTCTTTCATTAAATATTTACGCGCAAGAAGAAAAAAAATGTCTACATATTGGCGCATACTCAACAACTAAAGACAAATTCTGGTGTAATAGCTATGTTTTTGAAACAAAAGAAGTACCCTGCAAAGATGATATGAAACAAGATAACATATTTACAGAAGCGCACAAAAATGACAGTCCTGAAAGTACTATTTTTTATAATTGGCAATCAGGAATTGTTTTTGAATATATTAAAAAAAGTTGCACATATGGCAAAACAATAGGGTGGATTACTGGCGATACTATAGATGATTGCGAGACTTTTCTTAAAAAACGTACAGCCGATGGTGATTATAACTCGCTGCCTATTATTGTTGTTCGCTGGGGTGTAAGGCGCTAAAACAATGCTAGTGAAAAAGCTATGAAAAAGGCCTTACAAGCTTATAGTGGTAGTAAAAATAGTAAATAGTAAATATAATTTAAAAAACATGATAAGTATTTACAAATATATAAAGGCGGCTTTTTTTATTGGGCTATTAACATCTACAATTGCCATAAATGGCCAAAGCGAAGTAAAAATTGGCAATCAAACCTGGACGGCAGAAAACCTAAACGTAGATAAATTTAGGAATGGAGATGCTATACCCGAAGCAAAAACCAATGAAGACTGGTTAAAAGCAGGCGAGGAAGGAAAACCGGCATGGTGCTATCATAGTAACGATACAGCCAATGGCAAAAAGTATGGCAAACTATATAATTGGTATGCTGTAATAGATAAAAGGGGCTTGGCTCCTGCCGGCTGGCATGTTTCAACAGATGCGGAGTGGACACAATTGATTGACCATTTAGGTGGAAAAGACGTGGCCGGCAAAAAAATGAAAAGTACTACAAGCTGGAATCAAAATGGCTCGGGCACTAATGAAAGTGGATTTAACGGCCTGCCCGGCGGTGGGCGCAATGCCCTTGGTACTTTTATGGACATTGGTGGCCTTGGCCTTTGGTGGGGCGCTGCTGCCAATGATGCTGCCGAAGTGTGGAACCGTGCCTTGTTTTACAACGTTGCCAATGCAATTAGGGGCAATGGTAACAAAGGCGGTGGTTTTTCAGTCCGTTGTATTAAAGATTAGGGTTATTTAATTGCAGAAGTAAATTCTTGAAATTAAAAAAACAAACATGAAAACGAAATTTATTATAGCTATTTTATCAGCTATGTTAGCATTAACAGGCTGTTCAGAGAATTATTCAAACGGAGAAAGAATTGGCGTTATTACCCAATTTTCAGAAACCGGACTGTTTTGGAAAAGCTGGGAAGGACACCTAAATGTAACGCAAACCGGAATGAACAGCAGTGTTCCGTTTGACTTTTCAATTGACAACGATAATCCTGACCAGCAAGTAATAAACACGCTCGATTCGGCTGCTCAATACGGTTGGAAAGTAAAATTAGTCTATCATGAAACTGCTGGTAAAAATTGGTTTAGTAATAGAGGTGAAACAGACCATTTTATAACCAAGGTTGAAGTTTTAGAAAAGAATTTTGGAAATGCTTTTAATGGGTCGCATGAGCCTAAGGTTACCGGAAGAGTGGTAGATACCATTTATGTAGTAATAGATAGGACAAGGAAGAACTAATCTGATATAGAGTATAAGTTTAGCTAAATAGTTAAAAAAATCTAAATAATATTAATATGAAAAAAATATTTCTCGTTTTCTTCTTAGTAGCTATAGTATTTTCAGCAAAGGCTCAAGATAAACTAAGTAAGAAGGAGACAATAAAATTAATTGAATCAATTTTAAATGATTATAGCGCTTGGTTAGATAAAAGAGAATACTCAATTAAAGATGATAAAATGATAATTAATAATGTTACTTTGGAGTTTTATCAATATTACGACCGTATCCATTGGGATCAATTGGAATTTAAGGGTACCGCCAAATATAAGGAGAAGGATGGTTATATTTATTTGGGCTTTAGTATTACATATAATTATTATGAAAAGTTTTCATCAAATGATGAACCAGATATAAAATATGGAGATACTATTCTTTTTGTCATAAGAGAAGATAAAGTTGACGCACTAAAAAATGCCTTTTTGAGACTGAAAGAAATTCATAAATAATAAAACGTTTCTAATAATATGACCTATAAAATCAGCATGATAAAAGGCAATATGGTAACATTTTATATCATTTTTTTAATTACTGTTTTTGCGATATTTATAACTAATATAGGCGAAGATATAGATTTGATAAAATTTTATTACTTATTAGACGGGGCATTATTTTTTTTAATCTATCAACTTACTTGCATTGCCGATTCAACCTGGACCCTGGATGAAAAATGCTTTAGTGTTAAGGGAGCAAGTATATTTTTCTCAAAAAAAAACAACGATGTAACAATACCATTAACATCAATATCTACTTACACTTTTAATAGGAGGTCTTATTATAACTTATTTGAAATAAAGTTTATTTC
>JAIXUZ010000228.1 GCA_027483285.1 Bacteroidota bacterium | reverse complement strand
CCATGATCTTCATGGCTGCCGTGCGAAAAATTAATGCGGAACACATCAGTCCCTGCCAAAATCATTTCTCTCAACACTTCCTTAGGCGACGATGCAGGCCCGATGGTTGCTACTATTTTAGTACGGCTGTTAGTTGTCATTTATAAATAAAAAATTTTGTTTCGATTTTAAGGTTTTCACGTCTACATCAAACACCGCAAGCACAAGGTCTATTTTGCGAATGGCGGCTACTATATCGTCCCAACGGTCGGCAACAATATCGCCTTCAATCTTTAGGAAATAATCGGTCTTTTTTTGTTCGGGGACAAAGAAACCCGCCGCGCCCCGGTTGCTTACCAGCGCGAAACTCAGATAGGTATCATTATCGTAACAGGTAAAAAGAGAAAACTGCGATAGAAAATCGGGCTTGGTGCCTTCGGCCTGTGGAAGGGGTTCGTTCTTTTCCAGTTCAATACCCAAAGCGGTATTGATTGCCCATGAAAGGCGGTAATCCTTTGCATGGCATGATATACCAAGTAGTTTAAAGTTATACTCCTCGGCGGCAGAAAGTGTTAAACGAGCCATATCCGTGCACAAAATTAACCTTTTGAGGAGTGCTTTGTTTACCTTTGCAGTAATTTAATTAACCGTGTTGTTAAACATAACAATGCAGGGTATTGAATAGCACTACAATGAAACCCGTTTACCTCCACATACTTGGTTTGCAGCCCTACACGCAGGTTTGGGATGTGCAGGAACAGCTTTTTGCCGATACTGTAGCCGCCAAAACATTTAACCGCGATAACCCCGACGGCCCTAAACAGGAGGTTAAAAGTCACCTGATACTGTGCCAGCACCCGCACGTGTACACCCTTGGCAACAGCGGCGATATAAAGAACTTATTGCTTGATGAAAAAGGCCTGGAAGATGCCCATGCTGAGTTCCACAAGGTAAACCGCGGGGGCGACATGACCTACCACGGGCCGGGTCAACTAGTGGGCTACCCCATCTTCGACCTTGATGTTTTCTTTACCGACATACACAAATTCCTGCGCCACGTAGAGTTTGCCATTATAGACCTGCTAGACCATTACGGTTTACAAGGTGATACCATAGAAGGACTTACCGGGGTTTGGTTAGATAAAGGCATACCCGGGCATGAGCGTAAAATTTGCGCCATTGGCGTGCGTTGCAGCCGTTGGGTAACCATGCACGGCTTTGCCCTTAACGTAAACACCGACCTTGCTTACTTCAACAACATTATAGCCTGCGGAATACAGGATAAAGGCGTAACATCGCTACAACAAGAGCTGGGCCACGAAATCTCTATGCAGGAAGTTCAAGACCTGCTACTGGAAAAGCTTATTAAGCAGTTTGAACTGGAATTTAAGGCTGAGAAAGTAGCATCTATCTAATTGCTAGCACCTAGAAGCTAAAACCCAGCACCTATATTGCTCATAACTTTTACCCATTTTTAATAACCTGAGATGAAAATGAATTGGAGAGGTACGCAAAAATTACCTAATTTTGCGCTTCGAGTATGAATCAAAATACACCCCTTAAAGATGCCGTATTATTACTCGACGACGGCACTATTTTTCGCGGCAAAGCCGCCGGCAAAATCGGTACTACTACCGGCGAGATTTGTTTTAACACCGGCATGACCGGCTATCAGGAAATTTTTACCGACCCATCGTATTCAGGCCAAATAATGGTTACCGCCACTGTGCATATTGGTAACTACGGCGTTAGCAGCGAAGAGGTAGAAAGCGGCCACATGAAAATTGCAGGCCTGGTATGTAAAAAATTCTCGGTAGACTATTCCCGTAAAAAAGGCGACAGCAGCGTTGGCCGTTATTTTGAAAACGAAAGCGTTGTTGGTATCAGCGATGTTGATACCCGCGCCATTGTAGCCCACATTCGCGATAAAGGGGCTATGAACGCCATTATATCTTCTGAGACCGATGATATTGAACTACTTAAAAAGCAACTGGCTGCAGTACCTTCTATGGAAGGTTTGGAGCTATCGTCTACCGTATCTACCACCGATGGTTACTACGAGGGCAACCCTAACTCTAAACACAAAGTTGCCTTGTTAGACCTTGGCGTTAAACGCAACATAGTTCGCTCCCTAACCAACCGAGGTTGCTATGTGCGCGTATTTCCATGGAATGCAACGTTTGAAGAAATGGCCGCCTGGAACCCCAACGGCTACCTAATATCTAACGGCCCCGGCGACCCTGCCACCCTTACCGGTGTTGTTGCCGAGGTTAAAAAGGCTGTTGATGCCGATGTGCCATTGTTTGGCATTTGCCTTGGCCACCAGATATTGGCCCAAAGTGCAGGCTTAAACACCTACAAAATGCACAGCGGCCACCGTGGCATTAACCACCCGGTTAAGAATTTAATTACCGGCAAGTGCGAGGTTACCAGTCAAAACCATGGTTTTGCAGTTTCGCCAAAGGATGTGGAAAATGCTACTAATGTTGAGGTTACCCACGTTAATCTGAACGACGATACCATTGAGGGTATCCGCATAAAAGGAAAGAAAGCCTTCTCGGTACAATACCACCCCGAGGCTAGTCCCGGCCCGCACGATAGCCGCTACCTGTTTGACGATTTTGTGAAGATGTTAGGCTAACTAACTGATAAAGAGATAAAAATCAAGCCCTGCAAAAGCGGGGCTTTTTTGATTTTATTCAAAGATAAAAATCTCACACACTTTTAATTTTTCACATATCACTGTCAGATGTCATCTTTCAGTTATAAGCTACCTACTTATCCCCCTTATGCTTTTGGCCATTGAATTTTTTGGCTTTGCGCTTAGATTGTTTCATGCGTTTGCGGGTGGCTTTGTCTTGTATACTCACCAGGGCTTTTTTGGCTTTCTCGTTTTTGCGGTTTTCGTCAGCCACCATTTTATCCTTTTTCTTCTTCCCCTCCTTCTCTTTTTTGGCGTTGGCGTTGGGGGGCAAATCGGGGCTGGTGCT
>JAIXUZ010000106.1 GCA_027483285.1 Bacteroidota bacterium | reverse complement strand
GGCAATAAAATTAGTACTGATGGTTTTTCTCCTCTTGCTGGTGTTTAAACATTTGGAGTATCCACCAAATCATAAAACCGGCAGCAATAGCCATCATTATAAAGTTGTAGCTATTGCCCAAAAATGGGAACAACTGGAATGACCACTGAAGTAAATCGCCTAACGCTAAAATAAATTTAGTCCACATAATAGAGAGTGTTACAGCACAAAAGTAAAAATAATTTCTATACTAACCCTGCTATAACTAAGTTTGCAGGTAAAATTTTGGTAGGTTGATATCCTTATTCCGCTCTAAAAACCTTTTATGCATAATACTGGTGCCCCTGGCAGCAGTGCTGCTTTGGCTTACACCACTGCTAAATCCGCCCACGGCCGATGTGCAATTTGCCATGCCCCTCTTCACCAAAATTTTCGATGCCCTGCGCTTCAACTGGGAGGTAAAAATAGTCCTGGCCGTAATTTTGGTGCTCACCCTGGCCTTTTTGCTCAACTTTATAGCTACAGAGAATGAGCTTACAGCCAACAACTACCTCTCGGCCTTTATGTTTGTCGTCCTGTGCTCATCCAGCATCAACATACAAAAGCTAAATGCCGAGTTGTTTGCCAACCTGCTGCTGGTACTCGCCCTCTGGCGCATTTTTAAAATGTACAAGACTGATGGAGCCATAGCTCCCCCGTTCGATGCTGGCATCCTTATCTCCATAGCCTCCTTTTTCTATTTCCCCGCCATAGGCATGGTCTTGATGCTTTACGTGGCTATAGCCATGCTACGGGCCTTCCATTGGCGCGATTTTGCCGTAGCAACCATCGGCATCATGGTTCCCTACCTGTTTCTGTCGGTATATTACTTTTGGTTCGATAAGCTCGATTACTTCTGGGACCACTACATAGCCCAACCCTTCCTAATCCGCAACCTCAACTTCAACCCCAACTTTACCGATTATTGGCTCGTAGGCATCATAGCCCTGCTGGTGCTCGTATCGCTGTTCGACAATTTTACCAACCCCACCCTAAACCGCAGCATCCGCCGCCGCAAATACCTCAATGTAATGGTCGTTTACCTCATCGTGTCGTTTGGCTGCTTTGTCCTCACACCCGATTGGTCCCCCATGCACTTCGTCCTATCCGCCATCCCCCTGTCGGTTTTCTTCTCCAACTTCCTCCTATCCTTCAAGTTCAACTACTTCCCCGAGACTATCCTCTGGATGCTCCTCATCATCATAGCCGCCAACCAGTTCGGGTTGTAATGTAAAACAAAAAAGGGCAAACCCTGCGGCCTGCCCTTTTGCATTCTCAGTAAGAGAGAATCAACCTTACAATTTAATCTCTTCGTCGTGGCTGTTGGTAAAGCTATATTGCAGCATGGTGTATGCCGGCAGCGCTTTTACAGGTACCCACTTTTTGTATTTAAAAAACCATTTCCACTGCAGCGATTTAAATAGACCCTTGGTAATAAACGCTTGCAAATACGGGTGTACAAACAACTTCAGCTTAGCCTCGTTCTGGTCTTTCAGCAGGTAGCGCAGGTTGTTTTCAATCTCGTCTATAGCCAAAATAGGCGGCTGTATCTGGCCCGTACCATCGCAGGTAGGGCATTTTTCATACGTGTCAATGTTCGTTTCGGGGCGCACACGCTGGCGTGTTACCTGCACCAAACCAAACTTGCTAGGCGGTAGTATGTTATGCTTAGCACGGTCCACATCCATCTCGTTGCGCAGCCTGTCAAAAAGCTGCTTACGGTTGGCCGGGTTGTGCATATCAATAAAGTCAATAACAATAATGCCACCCATATCGCGCAGGCGCAGCTGGCGGGCAATTTCGGTAGCCGCCTCCAGGTTGCAAAGCAAGGCGTTGTTCTCCTGGTCGCCCTCAATAGTTTTGCGGTGGCCGCTGTTCACGTCTATCACGTGCAACGCCTCCGTATGCTCAATAATAAGGTAGCCTCCGCTGCGCAGGTTCACCGTTTTGCCAAACAAGGCTTTTATCTGCTTGTTTACACTAAAATGGTCAAAAATGGGGACCTTATTCTTATACAGCTTAACAATATCCTTTTTATCAGGCGATATAGTGGTAATGTACTGGCGTACATCATTATATATCTTATCGCTGCTGGTGTTTACGCTGTTAAAGTCAGCGTTCAACATATCGCGCAAAATAACCTGCGTACGGTCAATCTCGCCCAGCACACAGCGTGGTGGTTTGCCTGTTTTAAACACATCGTGGCACTCTTTCCAGCGTGCTACAAGGTCGTTCAGGTCGGCCTCCACATCTTCCACCTTCTTGCCCTCGGCTACGGTGCGTATAATCACACCAAAGTTTTTGGGTTTAAGGGCAGCTATCAGCTTCTTTAAACGGTCTTTCTCTTGCGGGTCTTTTATCTTTTGCGATACCGATACCTTGTCAGAAAAAGGCACCAACACCAAATACCTGCCGGCTAGCGACAGTTCTGTGGTAATCCGTGGGCCTTTAGATGATATGGGCTCTTTGGCAATCTGCACCAAAACATGGTCGTTAGTGCGCAGCTGGTCGGTAATTTTACCGTCCTTTTTAATATCGGGCTCGGTAGTAAATTCGTACAACATGCCACTGGTATGCTTACCCTGTATGCTGTTTTTTACGTATTTATTTAACGATGAAAATTGGGGCCCTAAATCAAGATAGTGTAAAAAAGCGTCTTTCTCATACCCCACATCAACAAAGGCGGCATTAAGCCCGGGCATAATCTTTTTAACCCTGCCCAGGTATAAGTCGCCAACAGAAAAACTCTTGTTGCTTTTTTCGCGGGTTATTTCTACCAGCTTTTTCTCTTCAAGCAGCGCAATAGTTATCTCATTCTCGTCGGCATCTATAACTAATTCTTTATTCACACCAATAGTATAAGTTGAACCAAATACAATATTCCCGCAGCCATACGGCCCGGGAATATTGTAAATATATTAAGCGTTGTATTAAGCCGCGACCAAGAAATGCCGGGCCGGCAAAAAACACCTATTTTTTCTTTTTATGCCTGTTTTTTCTCAAACGCTTTTTGCGCTTGTGGGTGGCCATTTTATGACGTTTTCTCTTTTTTCCGCTTGGCATAACTTAATTTTTTTTATTATTTAACTTAAAAATGTACTTTTCAACTTCCTCATTCTCAGCATCGTTGCCCGCATTGTGTTGTATATACATGCGGTAATACTTAACTGCTTCGGCAGGCTTGTTTTGTCCCTCCATAGCACCGGCCATATACCAGTAACCATCTTTATAGTCGGGGTCCAAAGCAATTACCGTCCTAAATCTTTTTTCGGCTTTGTCGTACTGGGCGCTTTTTAGCGAAAACAACCCTAGGTTCAACTGCGCTTCAATGTTGGTAGAGTCTTCTGTTACCAGCCCGCGTAGCGAGAGGATACCCGTCATCGGGTCAGGACTGCCTTCAACCTGGCACACGGCTAACCTGGTGCGGGCAGCTGCATCGTTGGGGTTCAACTTTAAGGCCTTTTCATAAGCCTCTGCTGCCTGCTGGAATACCGAGGCCCTGTCGTCTTGTTTATCTTCTGGGATAATAGATGATAGGGCAAAAAAACGGTTACCCGTTTCAAACCAGGCTGCAAAAGTATTTAAAATATCCGATTTTTCAAAACTGTAGTGCGCCGCAATAAACGGGCGCATCAATTTATCCCACTCAACTGTAAGAGAGTCGAGGGCTGAAACTTTGGCCTGGGGCGTGCCCGCGGCCGAAAGTTGCTTCTCAAAAAAATCTACTTTTTTTGTTTTTTCGGCACCCAGCTGCTGTTTCACAGCCGCTATATCAGCACTAATATCGCTGTGCTGCTGTTGTTGGCCACCCTGGGGCATGCCTTTTTCTTTTACACCCGGGTAGCCGCGCGGTGCAAAATAGAGCAGCACCGCCAAACCCGTAAATGCAATTACAACAATTATTTGTTTTAGCGGTACTCTCAAAATAAAATAATAATTACTTAGTGCCTTTTACGTTCTTTTTTACTTTTTCGGCAAAAGTTTTAGCGGGTTTAAAAGCGGGGATATAGTGCTCAGGAATAACAATTGTCTTGTTCTTGGTAATATTCCTCCCTTTTTTCTCTGCCCGTTTTTTAACGATAAAACTTCCGAAACCGCGAAGATAAACATTTTGCCCCGCACTTAACGAATTTTTTACCGATTTCATAAGGGCTTCTACCGTTGCCTGCACGGCCACTTTTTCTACCCCGGTTTTTTCTGCTATCTCGGTAACTAAGTCTGCTTTTGTCATAATAGTAGTAGTTTTAATAATATGATCCTTACTTTATATTTGCAAACATAATTTAATTACATTAAACAACAAAAAATTTGTTTAACCCTATGCGTCAATATATTAGCTTTCAACCACAAATAGTTACACAAAAAAAGTGGCTTAAAATCGCCTTTTTTTTACTTGGCCCTTTTGTTTTTATCATATTAGCAATTGCGGTAAGCAACCAATACGTGGTAAACAGCACCAAATTGTATTTGTTTAACAATGTGCAAGAAATACCCGAAAACAACGTTGGCCTGGTGCTTGGTACCAACAGCGAGTTAAAAAACGGACAGCCCAACCTGTATTTTAGCTACCGCATTAATGCCGCTGCCGCCCTTTTTAAGGCCGGAAAGGTTAAACACCTGATTGTTAGTGGCGACAATAGTGTAAAAAATTACAACGAACCCGAAGAAATGCGCTTAGCCCTTATTGGTAAGGGTGTACCCGATAGTTGCATCACTATGGATTTTGCCGGTTTCCGCACACTCGATTCTGTTGTGCGCTGCCAAAAAGTGTTTGGGCAAACTAAGTTTACCATCATATCGCAGCAGTTTCACAACCAGCGTGCGGTGTTTTTAGCCCGCCAAAAGGGGTTAGAGGCTATCGGCTTTAATGCGCAGGATGTACCCAAAAGCCTGGGGCTGCGCACTAGCATACGCGAACCACTGGCCCGTTGCAAAGCCGTTATCGATCTTTATATCCTAAACAAGCAGCCCAAGTTTTTAGGCGAGCCCGTAAAAATCAAGGTATAGCCAAAAAAAATCCCCCCGGCATTTATTGCCAGGAGGATTTTTAATTCAGTATAAAACTAGATTACGGACAAGTAACCGATGTTGCAGAAACTACACCTGTGTTGTCTACTGTAAGTTTCCAGCAGCCACCATCCGGCGATTTCATTATTACGCCACTGCCAATAGTTTCAACATACACATCACCATCTTTTACCTGCAACTTAGCCGTTGGTGTATCATTACCAATGCCCATATTACCGTTTTTAAGTATGGTTAAAGCGTTGCTGGCTGATCCGGGTCCGCCATTACCTATAACAAATAATCGGTCGGTAGAAACCCAGCTCATAGTGCTGGCAGGGGTATAAGTTGTATTATATAATCCCAATGCTGTTTCAGCGTATGAAGGAGCTACGGTATTTTTGCCCATGGTAGTTGAAAATACACCTGATGCTGTAGTAGCGTAACCCAAAGCTGTAGATGTTACACCACTGGCAGTTGTGAACTGGCCAAAAGCTGTAGAAAAGTTGCCACTAGTGATTGAGTTCTGGTCAAAAGCTGTAGAATAATTGCCGCTGGCTGTATTGTCATAACCAATAGCAATTGCATATTCTCCTACCGCATTGCTGTAAGCTCCAATAGCAACAGAACCATCTCCACTTGATGTCGTATTAGTACCCATAGCTGTTGAAGTGTTTCCGCTGGCTACTGTTTGATAACCCATAGCGGTTGACACACTCCCGCTGGCGTTTGTTTGGTAACCCAATGCTATTGCATTAGTACCTGTTGCTGCGTTAGCTGCATCGCCTGCTGCAAAGGTGCCTATTACCTGTAAGTTAGCTGTTGGAGTTGCAGTGCCAACACCTACGTTAGCGCCAGCATTAAATATGTTATTGTTATCTACAACCCACTGGGTGCCGTCCCACCATGTAGTATTGCCTACAGCTATTCCATCGGCTAACAAACCTGTGGGGCTTGTGCGTTTAATGCGAAGGCAAGTAGCACAACACTGAAACTCAGTATTAATTTTTTAATTGGTTAGATGGTTTATTCTATTTACCAACGAATATATGCGCTGATTTAATATGACTAAATTACCCGAAGTTAATTTATGCCGTATTTATTAACACTCTCTTTTAAAAAGCTTTAGATACACATTTTGCTTAGGGCGCAGTGTTATAAGGGGGTCCAATTCTATAGGGGTGGTGTCTATCAATTCAAACGTATAGCGCTGCACAACCGATGCTAATACCACCTGCATTTCCATCAGTGCAAAGTTATTGCCTATGCAAAGCCTTGGTCCGCCACCAAACGGAAAATAGGTGTATTTTTTTTGTTCTTTAACCTTCTCCGGGCTAAAGCGTTCAGGGTCAAAGGTAAGCGGGTCTTTCCAAAACTTAGGGCTACGGTGTATACTAAGTGTAGGTATCAGGCAGTTGGTGCCTGCCGGTATATAAAAACCCGCTATTTCGTCATCTTCCACATTTTTGCGGCCTATAATCCATGCCGGCGGGTAAAGACGCATTACCTCATCAATAACCATGCGGGTATAGGCAAGGCTACGCAGGTTTTCAAAGCTAACAGGCTTGCCTTGCAAAACAGTATCTACCTCCTCTTTCAGCTTCTGTTCGGCCTGCGGGTTTTGGGCCAGCACATAAAAAGCCCATGTAAGGGCATTGGCGGTGGTTTCGTGCCCGGCAATAAAAATAGTCATTACTTCGTCGCGCAACTGGCGGTTGCTCATACCCTCGCCTGTATCTTCATCGCGGGCTTCCATTAGCATCGATAATAGGTCGTGATACTGGTTAGTATCTGCGCGGCGCTTTTCAATAATACCTGTTATTACCTCATCTAATACCGTTATAGCTTTGTTTTGCTTAAGGTTTGACGGGGTTGGTATCCAAGTAGGTATTTTAAACGGATTGCGTATGCGTTCGGCACCCTGCTCTATTGCTACAGTTACCCAGGTACTTATTTTATCAATCTCATCTTCAACATTAGATATAAACAGCGATTTTGAAACGATGTCTAATGCAATCCTGTTCATCTCTGCCGAAACGTTCAGCTCCACACCCTCCAGCTTCTCCCAACGCAGCAGCATTTGGCCTGTGCAGGTTATCATGGTATCTACAATGGCGGCCAGTTTTTCTTTATGAAAACCCGGCTGGGCCATACGGCGCTGCTTGCGCCAAAAATCGCCTTCAGATGTTAGCAGCCCATTGCCCAACAGCAGTTTTAAAGGGTCGTAGCCAAAGCTTTTTACATAGTTGCGGTTGTTTTCCTGCAACACATGGCGCACACATTCGGGGTCGTTTAGCACAGCTATTTTGCGTATGGGCGATTTTACCCAATACACAGGCCCCATAGTGTTGTAGTTTTCTTCTAAAAACTCTAGCGGCCCGTTAGCCATATAGTAAGCATTTTTAAAAATAAAATGCTC
>JAIXUZ010000084.1 GCA_027483285.1 Bacteroidota bacterium | reverse complement strand
GGTTTTATGCAGTTTTCGGTATAGCCTTTTTTATTGTCTTTGGTAATATAATCAGGCATAGCACTTTCAGCGGTTATTGATAGTATTTCCATAATATGGCCGTCGCTCTCTACCCAAAACCTTACGTATACTACTCCGTGAACTTTGCATGCAGTATCGGTAGTTTCAGGCTTTAGGTTAACATTCCAATAGTTTGCCAGGGCGGTATCGCCACCGGGAAAAGAGGGAATAGAATCCCACAGGGCAAGCCCCTGGTACTTTATCTTTTTAACTTGTAGTTGGGAGAAAGCATTATGGGTGCAAAACATAGCTGCCACCATCAGCCCTAGAATTTTCAATTTCATTATAACATAAAGTTACAAAAATTATGATTAAGGGATTGGGAATTCATAAGTAATTTCACCATTAAAGCCAACAGGTAAGGGAGTGCCGGGATAGGTTGACGGGTAAGTAGGGTAAGGGGGCATTGCATCAAGGGCTGTTTTTACAGCTACCTCAATATCTTTTACAGCATCCTGGCAACGGGGTATGTATACTGATTTTTTATAGCTATACTTATCATAAAACGTTACAAAACATTCAGGGTACTTAAATTTGCCAGTGGTCGATTCAATATAGTAGGTAATACGCACTACAGCTCCCATTTCACACTCTTTAAAAACAGCAGGCGTTTGTATACGAGCCTTAAAATTGGCAGCAAGGGCACTATCTCCACCTGGGTATGCAGGCTCAGGAATAGCTATGATATTGTATGATACACTAGCAAATAGTGGGGTTGGTGTAGTTACAGTTGTATCTGACTGGCTAAATGCAATAAGACCCCAAAAGCAAAACAGTATAGTTATGGCCGTTTTCATAGTAATAAAGATACCAAACCGTAGTATAATCCATAAAAATTAAACTTGTTTGTTTGATTAGAAAAAAACTAACCACTAACCACACGCCACTTAACCACTTAGTATTATATTGCACCTGCTATGCAAACAATTAAAAGCCGCGTTAATACACAGTCGGCAAGCTACAAAGAGAACTATACAGCCATGTTGGGCCTTGTTGCCAAACTGGAAGAACAACTGGCTAAGAGCCGCTTCCAAGGTGGTGACAAACATACCCAACGTGCTAAAGACAAAGGCAAACTCCTGGCCCGCGAGCGGATAGAAATGGTGTTGGATGAGGATTCTCCATTTATGGAGTTGCTTCCATTAGCAGGCCTTGGCGGCGATGGTTTTGGCCCCGGTGGAACGATGGTTGCCGGCATAGGTTTGGTATGTGGTAAGCTATGTGCTATAATGGCTAACGTAGGCACCAACAAGGGGGGCGCTATTGATTATGCCACGCTGCAAAAAGCATTGCGCTTAAACGAGATTTGCCTGCAAAATAAACTGCCAACCATAAACCTGGTAGAGAGTGCAGGCGCTAACCTACCCGAGCAGGAAAAGATATTTAACTACGGAGGGTTAAACTTCCGCGAGATAACGAGGAGGTCGAAAGAGGGTATACCGTCAATATCTGTAGTGTTTGGCAACAGCACTGCCGGCGGGGCATACATACCCGGTATGAGTGATTATGTTATTATGGTGAAGAATGCCGCCAAGGTGTTTTTAGCCGGCCCGCCATTGGTAAAAATGGCGACTAATGAGGTTACCGATGATGAGAGCCTGGGCGGTGCAGAAATGCACAGCCGTGTGTCGGGTGTGTCTGATTACCTGGCTAAAGATGAGAAAGACGGCATACGCATAGTACGTGAGATTATGGCCATGATAAAGGTGCCTGAGCATAAGTCGCCTGTTAAAGTTAAAGCACCGTTGTTTAGTGCCGATGAGTTATTGGGCATTGTGCAGGCCGATGTACGTAAGCCTTTTGATGCACGCGAGGTGATTGCCCGAATTGTTGATGGGTCTGAATTTGCTGAGTTTAAAAAAGAATACGGCGCAACGCTGGTAACAGGCTTTGCCCACATACACGGTTACCCCATTGGCATTATAGCCAACAACGGGGTGCTGTTTTCTGAGAGTGCTAATAAAGGCGCGCAGTTTATCCAGCTGTGTAACCGCAGCGATATCCCCTTGTTGTTTTTGCAAAACATTACAGGGTTTATGGTAGGGCAGAAGTATGAAGAAGGTGGCATTATTAAACACGGTGCCAAGCTTATTAACGCAGTATCTAATAGTACCGTTCCCGCTATAACCATTATGATGGGCGCCAGCTACGGTGCTGGTAACTACGCTATGAACGGGCGTGCTTACGAGCCGCGCTTTTTATTCTCGTACCCCAACTCTAAAATAGCTGTAATGGGCCCCGACCAGTTGGGTGGTGTAATGGAGATTATCCAGCGCGAGGCTGCAAGCCGTGGAGGGTATTCTGTTGATGAAGAAGGTATGAAACAGATGCGTGAGTATGTTGCTGGTGAAGCCGAAAAAACATCGAACGCTATGTATGCCACGGGCCAGTTGTGGGACGATGGGGTTATTGACCCACGCGACACCCGCCACTACCTGGGCATGACCTTAGCCATTGTAAACAACGCAGGCATAAAAGGCACCAAAGAGTTTGGTGTGTTTAGGATGTAGTTTTTCTAAATGAAAAACGAATAATGAAAAACGAAAAATACATCTTGTTTTTTGCAGGGTGTCTGCTCTTCTTATTTATATTCATGCGTGCGGCCTGCGTACCTATGATAGGCGATGAGCTAGGTACGTTTTACTGGTACTTTCAACAAGGGGAGTTTTTGCCTTACAAAGCCCATTGGGATGCTAATAACCATTTGGTAAATTCAGCCCTGGGGATAGTGTTTTACAACCTGTTTGGCTCGGCAGAATGGTCGCTGCGGTTGGGTAATGTTATCTTCTTTCCGCTTTACCTTTTCTTCAGCTATAAGTTGGCCCGTTTGCTCAACAGTAAGGTATTGCGTTGGGGCTTAATTTTCACCCTATGGTTTGCCCACAATTTTATTGAGTTTTTTGCATACAGTCGCGGCTATGGCATGTCTATGGGCCTGCTTATTACCACCCTGTATTTTGTGGCGCGGTTTATTCAACAACCAAGTGTAAAGTGGCTTTTGTGGGCGTTGTTTTTTAACACCTTCGCTTTTACCGCCAACTTATCATTGCTCAATACATTTTTGCTGATAAACCTGGCCCTGCTGCTGGTGTCTGCCATCAATTATAAAAGGCTAAACCTATGGCAAAGCCTAGCCGGCTTTGTTATTATAAGCGGTATTCCTGCAAACTATTTTATACGCTACTTATTCGAAATGAAGAAGCGGGGTTTGCTTTATTATGGCTCTACCGATGGGTTTGTTAAGGTTACCTTAAATACATTAACAGACCTTATTCTTGCTTCCAGCAATAGTATTTTGGTATATGGTATTATTGGGTTGTTCTTTGTTTTGTTGTTGGTTTATGCAGTATATAAACGTAGCAACTTAACAACCATTGCCCCGGTAGATTTATTTGCCGGTTTGCTTACCGGCAATGTGGTTATCATTTTTATACTGGCATTGGTAATGCATGTAAATTATCCGGAAGACAGGGTAGGATTGTACCTTTTTCCGCTGTTTGTTTTAATGGGCTTTTTTATTGTTGATGCATGCAAGCCCCAGTACAGGTATGTGCTGCTGGTGCCGTTTTTGTTCATGCCTGTGCACTTTGTAATGGCTGCCAATGTTACCTACAGCAAGCAGTGGTACGAAGACCATATACCCCGCAGGTATTTTGATACGGTCCTTGAATCATCAAAAGGAAATGAGTTTCCGCCAATAGTATCAGGCTATAAAATGCGTACGTTAACATGGGCTTACTACAATATGCGCAGGGGCACAATGCAAAACCAGATACAGGAAACAAACTTTAAAAAGAATACCCTTTCAGACTTTATAATTACAAAACGCAACGAGGTTGCTGGTGTAGAACAACATTACAACGAAATAGATACTGACCCCATATCAGGCATGGTATTGTATAAGCGCAATACAAAACTAAAGCGTACGCTTATGTTTGAAAATACTTTGCCCGATATGCCTAATACTACCGCCGAGTTTATTGGTTTTACAGATATTTTAGGAGATTCTTTACCTGGTAAAAGTTACCTTATAGATTTAGGCTGCAATGTAAAATGCTTTGGCAATTACACACCCGATGCACGCATATGTGTTGATTTGCTTGATAAAAATGGTAAAAGCGTAGCCTACAATTACCAGCAGTTAGATTGGTTGTATGGCAAAGGCAACGGCGGGGAGTACACCGTTAAGCAATCGTTTGTAATACCCCCAATTGCAGCCAATGTAACCAAGGTGGTTATATACTACTGGAGTATAAGCAAACGCAGGGTAGCCTTTACCAACGGGCAATACAAAATTTATAAAGTACAATAGCGGGTTAGCTGAACAGGTTGTATTTAACAATACAATACAAAGCGCGGAACCCATCTTTCCAGCTTATTTTTTTACCTTCTTCGTAGGTGCGGCCATAGTATGATATGCCAACCTCGTAAATACGTATATTAGGTATGCGGGCAATTTTGGCGGTTACTTCGGG
>JAIXUZ010000336.1 GCA_027483285.1 Bacteroidota bacterium | reverse complement strand
TATAATGCCCTTAAAGTTTTTAGCGGTTGATAATATCAGCTCAATATCAGCTACAGTCAGGTCTTTTATTCCTAATAAATGTTGTACGCTGAGAGCCGACATAGTGTGTTCCGTTTTTTATTGTTCTAAAAGTATAACCTGGTCTGTTCCTTCATGTTCTGCCCACTCTACTTTCACCTTCTGGCTTTGTATGGTGTCTACCACACGGCCCACATAGTCGGGCTGAATGGGTAAATGGCGGCTGTAGCGGCGGTCTATCATTACCAATAGTTCCACACTCTCTGGCCTGCCAAATTGCAATAAAGCTTCCATAGCGGCGCGTATGGTGCGGCCAGTGTATAATACATCGTCTACCAAAACCACTTTTTTACCTTCTATCAAAAAGTTGATGGTAGTATCAAAAGCGGTAAGGGGCTCTGCCTGGTGGCGGAAATCGTCGCGGTAAAAAGTAATATCCAGGTTGCCTGCCGTTATTTCGTTGCCGGTAATGTGTTGCAACTGCTTTGCCAGGCGGGCGGCTACGTTAGCCCCGCGTGGTTGTATGCCAATAATAACGGTGTCGGAGAATGAATTGTGGTTTTCTATCAATTCATAACAAAGGCGGCTCAGCGTTAGCTTAAATTCATCCGGACCAAGCAGCACTTTATGGGTCATGCTGCAAATATAGTGGTTTGCTTTAAATGTTGATGATATTTTCTGTTAGTGTTTTAACTCCCCTCTCCTTTGGAGAAAGGTTAGGGGTGAAGCTCTCCTTTTGTAAGATTTACCCCACCACCCTACTAATAAACCATATGCAATAAACAGCGGTTCTATTCTTAGATACGTATAGCTTTCTTTAATTTGGCATAAGGCTTGCATTATTAACAGTGGGCGCAAATAGGTGTGAAAAACTTACAAGCGTACCCTTTAAAATGGTAAAAGTATTTTAACTAATTATGGAAAAGTAATTTTACCTGCACCAACCAAACAAACTGTTTGGGGTTAATTTTTAAAATTGACGGTTATGAAAACTAAAATCGTTAGTAGTGTAAAAGCCGGTTCTCTTCTTATATCAGAACCATTTTTGGTAGATTACTATTTTAAGCGCGCTGTGGTGCTGCTGCCCGAACATAACGACAAAGGCTCTATGGGCTTTGTTATCAATAAGCCCTTAAATATTAGTATTAATGATGTTATTCCCGATTTTCCGGAGTTTGATGCTATGCTATATTCTGGAGGCCCCGTGCAAAACGATATGCTATACTTTATCCACAACCTGGGCAAAGCCATAGAAGGTAGCCACCGTATTACTAAAGACCTTTACTGGGGCGGCGATTTTGATAAGCTGAAAACCCTTATTTTGGCTGGGAAAGTAACACCGGAAAATGTCCGGTTTTTTGCAGGCTATTCAGGTTGGGAAAAAGGCCAGCTGGACAACGAAATTGGCCATAGCTCTTGGTTAATTGCCGATACCCCTAAAGGCTTAATTCAGGAAGATACCGAAGACCTGTGGGGAAAACTTATCCGCGAGAGCGAAACCCAATACGCTATCTGGGGTAACTTTCCCGAGAACCCATCACTTAACTAACTACTCTACCGACTCCGCCAACCACTCTGTTAGCTGCTTCGATACATTGTTAAAGTACCTGCGCTTACCGTAAGCCATAACCCAGCGTACGCCGTTTATCGTATTGGTAAGGAATATTTCATCGGCAGCCTCTAATGCTGCCGGCGCCATAGATTGTTCACGCACTTTTATACCCCCCTCTTCCGCTATTTCTATCAGGTTGCGGCGCATTACACCGGCTATGCAACCATCGCTCAATGGAGGAGTAAATATGATGCCATTTTTCACCATAAACAGGTTTGACGAGGTAGTTTCAACCACACGCTCATCGTCGTTTACCAATATCGCTTCGTCCCACTTATGGCTTGCCGCGTGGCTTGCCCCCAGGGCATAAAGCAACGAGTTGCCTGTTTTATATTGCGCATATGTCGACCTATGCTTGTGGTTCTCAGTATACAACCCAATGGTAAAGCCTTTGTCGTTTAGCACATAGGTTTCATCAGCCAGCGGGCGCAGTTCCAATACTATAGATACATCGTTCCCCTCAGGTTTATAGGTAAGCCCGTGGTTACGATAGGCTGTCATGCGGGCACGGCCGCCCTTGGTAATCTTGTTTTGCTCTTTTAGCTTTTCAAAAGCCTTCTCAACCACACTAACGGTAAGCCACTTGGGTACCTCCATTTTAATGGCTTTCATGCCACTAACAAAGCGCTCAAAGTGGTCGTCAACAAAGCAAATATTGCCATTGGCCTGGCGCACGCTTTCAAACACACAATCGCCAAACCTAAAGGCGCGGTTGGTTACGCCAATGTGCAAATCGGCCTCTTTTACAAACTCGTTGTTGTGAAATAGTATAAGGTTCTCCATTACGCTATCATGCTTAAATAATCGCCCAACGGGGCGTTTGATGGTATTAATATCGGGTTTACCCCCGCGCCTTTGGCGGCTTCAATATCACGTTCCCTATCACCAATAAAATAGCTTTGTATAGGGTCAATATTAAAACGGGCCATAGCCTTTTCTACCAACAACGATCCCGGCTTGCGGCACAGGCATTGCGTTACGGTAGGGTGGTGGGGGCAATAATAAATCTCGGTAAACCGTATGCCATAACTGGCAAAGTGGTCTTTAATATAACGGTGGACTTCGTTTACTTCTTCGTGGGTATACAGCTCTTTGCTAATACCGCTTTGGTTGGTAATGATGAAGAAGAGGTAGTCCCTGCTCCTCAGCTCCTGCAAAAACTCAACTACACCATCGTTAATAATCAAATCATCAACCAGCCACACATAGTCTCCGCGTTCGTGGTTTATCACCCCGTCGCGGTCTAAAAATATGGCTTTGCTTTTCATTAATAGTTGCCTAATGCCGATTGTACATGGTAAATAAACATTTGGCCTACTTCGGGGTAAATTATAAAGGTGTAAATAAGCCCAAAAACAGCACCACCAAGGTGTGCCCCGTGGCCTATATTATCCTTTCCGCGGTTGCCGGCGTACACTGAGTATATGATGTACAAAATGCCATATACAAAGCTGGGTAAACCAAATATTTCAACCTGCGTGGGCATCATCAGTATTGATGAAAATACTACCGCTGATACCGCCCCCGATGCACCTAAAGCATTATACCAAATATCGTTTTTATGCTTCTCAAGCGCGTAAATATCAGCAAACAATAAGCCACCAATATATAGGCCTGCAAAGTATAGTGGCGCTTTAGCCTCAAATAGTTGCACAAAGGCCGCCCCCTCAACCAAATTACCAAACGAGTATAGGGTAAACATGTTAAACGCCAGGTGCGTAATATCAGCATGCAAAAAGCCACCGGTAAACAGGCGCCACCACTCGTTACGGTGCTTAACCATGTAGGGGTTAAACATAAACCTGTTCTTTAACGCCTGTTGGTTAAAGGCCGCAAAAGAAAAGGCAACGTTTATAATTATTAAAATAAGGGTAACAGATAGATGGCCTTGCATGGGGGCAAAATTAACCTTTTAGCCGATAATTATGGCTTTACATTTGGAATATATTGTGGAAATATAACTAACCCCTAAACCCTAGAACCTAGCCCCTCTATTACTCCTTCATCAACGTTTTAGAAATACGCTGCTTGCCGCTTTTCACCGTAACAACATACTGGCCTTTGGGGTTATTCTCCATGCCGGTTAAAACAATGCTGTTAGGTTCGCCTGGTGTTACAGGGTAGTTTTTAGAGAAAACCTTTTTACCTGCCATGTCACTCACGGTAACATCTATAGTCTTGCTCTTTTCAGGGCGGTACACAATGTTAAATGTGCTGTAAAAAGGGTTTGGGAAGATGTTTAAAATCTCATCTTTATCCAAAGCAATATTATCAACTGATGTTGTTAAAAATTGCCCTGCAGTGGCAAAGTTGGGTATACCATAGCCCATAAGGCTGTCTGGGTTGTTATACTGGCTTGCGCTGCGTTGTACAGCTTCTATAATCTGCATATTGTTGCTGCTTGGGTAAGCTTGCCAAAAACACGTTACCGCACCCGCCATAATAGGCGACGAGAACGATGTACCGCTGCCTTTCATAATTCCGCCCGAAACATTGGCCACCCAGGCATTGCGCCCCTGGGCGCATACATTGGGCTTCACCCTTCCATCTGCCGAAGGGCCTTTAGAGCTAAAGGTGGCATAGGCACGGGTAGAATCTACTGCGCCAATGGTTAATATGCTGTCAGCATCGGCTGGGGCACCTATGCGGAACCAAGGGCTTGTGCCCGAGTTGCCCACGCTGTTTACAACCAACATTCCGCGCGATGCTGCAAAATCTGCCGCACGGGTAATAGGGGTTTTATCGCCGTTTAGGTCGGCATACACATGGTTTACCAACGTGTCATCAAATTCAGTATAGCCTAGTGATGAGTTGATAACATCAGCCCCAACACTGTCGGCAAACTCCGCGCCCGACGACCAGTTGTATTCTTCAATCAGGTTCTCGCTGGCGCCCTCTTCGGTGCGCAATAGCCAAAACCCTGCTTTTGGTGCTGTACCTACTAAAACACCCGGCAGGTTACCGCCAATGCACGATAGTACGTATGTGCCATGGGTATTAAACTGGTAAACATCCGTATTTGTTGGGTTTACAAAATCGTGCGTGCCCAATATCTGGTTGTTTACATACAGGCTGTCAAAAATGTCCAATTGGTCGGTGTTAGAAAAACCTGCATCCAAAACGGCAATTTGCATCCCTTGGCCCATAAAGCCCAGCAGGTGGAAAACCTGTCCGTTAAACATCGTTATCTGGTT
>JAIXUZ010000091.1 GCA_027483285.1 Bacteroidota bacterium | reverse complement strand
CGTTGCCCAAACGCCCGTTACTCCATCAGAATTACCCGGCACCGACCAAACGGCTGAACTGCTGTTGGGCGATACATTATTTTACGATGTAAATGATCCAGCCAAATCAGACAGGAACATACTCATTGAAATTGGCAAGTATAATCCGCCAATAGCGGTAATGGAAGATAGCACCCTGGCTATTTACCTTTTTTATAAAGACATTAAGAAATCGCTCCAGTCAACAATAGTGCTGCAGGATGATGGTACAGTCGAATCGCATTTTGAAACTAATCATTGGAAAAAGTATCAACACAGTGGCGACCATTGGGAGTTTGACCAGCAAAAGCAATTGCTAATTATTAAAAGCAAAGGCAAGGTTAAAGAGTCTTATCCCGTAACACGGGTTAATGGTAAAATTGTAATAACTATTGAAGATAAAAAAGAACACACCAAAGTTGAACTTGTAAAACTATAATAATGAAAAATGCACTTACCATCCTGTTACTGGCAATAGCATCTGCCGCCTTTACACAACCGGTTAGCAGTGGCGAAATACCGGGCCAATACCAGATTTCAAAAATGTATATCAGCGATACCTTGTTTTATGATATTGCCAACCCTGCAAAATCGAATAAGAATATATTGATAGAAATAAGCAAACAGGTACCGTCTAATTTCTACAACCAACACCACAATTTTGAGCCTATTGCTTATGATAATGATAGCACTATTGCTATTAGCTTGTTCTACAAAGACATCAAGAAAGCCCTTTCAACAACCATAACCTTTGAACCGGGCGGCAGTTTAGTTTCAACAGCTTATATTTATAAAACCGGGAAACATTTAGCTTATCCATTTTCACCTGCACTAGAAGGTGTAGAATCAACTGAGCATTGGGACTTTAACGAGGCGAAGCAAATAATTACCATATCGCATAAAGGCTCACCAAAAGAAAAGTACCCTGTGGCACACATTAATAATTTAGTGGTTATAACTATAGAAGATAAAGTTGAACACACTAAAATTGAACTACAGAAAATATATTAGGCTTTCTTTAGCTTGTAGTTTTTATCGTTGCCAATAATGTTAAAAGAGAACGATAGTAAAAAGTAGTTGATGTATTTATACTTACTATAATACGTTGGCCTCATTCCAAATTCTAGTTTGGTTGATGAGCCCTGCTGTTCTGATTGTATACCAAACCGCCAGCCATATGGGCTTTTGGGGGTTTGTTCAGGGTCGTATACCGTGTTGTTAAGGGTTATTACATCAGTAGCCGATTTGCCATACATAAAATCAGCATAATATTTTATTGATGAGTAGCGTAACCAATAGTAACGGTAAGCGGTAACCTTTGCTTTAACAACAGTGCGCCACGCAAGCCCTGCATACACCCCTAAATTAGTAGCATTAGTATGGTAAACGTCTCCTATAGCGGGCTTTAAGGTATCAGCATTAGAAATTAAATAGCGTTCGTTTTTATCGCGTACATAGTAGTTATTATTGTAATAATATACACCACCACGTATAGAAAACAACCCTCTTTCATCAGCGTTAGCCATGAAATACCGTGTTGATATCACATCATCATACTGTTCCTGGCTGGTAACAATCTTTAAGCTGGTACCATCGTAATTAACTCTGCGTTTTAAAAACAACTCCAGTCCCCCTTCAAAGTAATTGGTTTTTACTTCGGGGTTAGCAGTGCGCAAGTCTCCCTCTTTAATCCAGTAGTTGCGGGTTATATCGCGTCGGTATATAGCATTGTAATAAATGCGGTTAGCTATAACCCCTTCCAGCATACCACCAAACTGGGGTATCAAATTATCGCCCGCAATGGTAACCGATAGTTTAAACGGAGACAGTTTTTCTGTACGATTTTCTGTACGATAAGATACCATTTGGGCGTTAGACAAAATACTGCACACTAATAATATCAGGGTGTAAAGGTTCCTCATTTGTTTAGCTTGATGAGCAAATATAACCAAAGCTATATAACAGTAAGTATTTTGGTTAAAATAGCATTAACCTCTTTGTGGTTAAGCATTACCATCATATGGCCACCGCCTTTTACCCAGTAGTTGGCCTTAATAGAGAATGGGTATAATATTTTATCGGCTGTGCCATGTATGTGCAAAATAGCAGGGTTATAGTTATAGCGTTTCCACGTAGCTACCATTTTACTTGCCCTAAACAAAAAGGTATTGTCTGTATCCCTGATAACAGCTTTTAATAGTTCTTTATCATATTGATGTTTTACACCAAACAAAAAGTAAAATATAATGTACATATGCTTTACCAATGCAACAGGCACAATGTAAAGCAGGCCCAATAAACCAGCTATACGGTAAAGCCAGGGCACCTCTTTGGTGCATTTAGAACTGGATATTAGTATTACCTTTTTCGTGGGTATAAGTTCGGCTATTTCTGTTGCCAGCATGCCACCTAACGATACTCCCATAATTATGGGGGTGACCTCTGTTATTTGAGGCAAAAGCTTTGCTGCATAGCTACTCATGGTATCGCCTTTATCGGGCAGAATCCATGTTATGTACTTAAGGGTATAACCGGGTATTTCTGTTCGTTGAAAAAGCCTTTCATCAATACCTAAGCCGGGTATGCAGTAAACAGTTGGCATGTGGCCTAAAACTGCGCGTACAACCTAAGGTTTATCAACCTATTAGTAAGGTAGTTGGGTATAGCGTATTGGCGGCCGCTAAAGTCTTTAATCCACAGGTACGACACGGTGTTGTTTACGCCCAAAAGGTTAAATACTTCTAAGCTTATAAACATGTTTTTAAAGTAGCGGAACATACTCTTATCGCGGAACTTGGTTTTATCCGAAATCAATTGTTTCTGGAAACCAATGTCTACACGGCGGTAAAAGGGCATACGCAAGGTGTCTTTATACCTGTTAAAATCGGGTGGTCCAAACGGAAAGCCCGTACCAAACGTCAGGGTAATGTTCATTTTAAAGGTAGGCCATTTTGGTAAATGGTCTTGGAAGAACATACTGAATGTTACCCTTTGGTCCATAGGGCGTGGAATAAGCCCGGGGTTATATTTTACTGTATCAACCGCTACCTGGTTGGCTGAAAAGCCAGGGATAATTTTATTACCATTTGCATCGTAAAGGTCGTAATACACATCATTCTTAAGGTTTTCGCCTGTTTTCATTATTGATAAGCTCATCCACGACTCTACACCTTTTACAAACTGGCCGTTAACACGCGCATCAATACCTGTTGTATACCCACTGCTCAGGTTTTGGGCGTAATAACGTATTCGTACGTTATCAATTTCGTAGGGTATAAGGTCTTTTAAAAATTTGTAGTACGCTTCAACCGATAGTTTAAAGTCGCGTTTCCAGGCTTTAAAATAATGGTCGGCACCACCAATAATATGAATAGAACGCTGGGCCCTGATATCAGTATTAAGCGTGCCTTGCAAACTACGCAACTCGCGGTAAAATGGTGGCTGGTAGTAATAACCTCCTGCAATCCTAAATTGCCATGTTCTCGGACGGATAATGGTATCTAAAACCCCTTTTCTGTTTGTCTTTATAACAGTATCTACTTTCCATTTTGGGGTTAATGATATTTGCACACGCGGGCTTATAACTAACTGCTGGTTTACCGACCAATAGTTAGCCCTAACACCAACTGTAGCAGACCACTTATGCCCTTTAGCAGTAGTATCGCTATAGCTATCTTGCACATACCCCATAAAGCGGTTAGACGATAAACTCAACGTGGTTTTTAAAACATCCTGCAGCTTAATAATATCATCGTTGCCCGATGGTACTGAGTAATCGGCACTATCAACATAACGCCACTCATTTAGCTTATCTTTAAACTGCTCGTGCTGCCACTTAATGCCATACACAAGGTGGTGCTTATTTATTGTAAGGTATGATTTATGCTCAACATTGTATATATACGATTGTAGCTTATTGCGGTTATGGGTAAGAAAAGACCCTACCCCCAATAGCGCAGAAGACTGGCCAAAATCGTCAGAACCAAAATCGGTTTCCACATCGTTAAGAAAGTATTGGCCCAATACATCAGAGTTTTCAACTTCTGTCGACCTAAAGCCCGATGTTATAAACTTCATCAGCCAGTTTTTATTGGCCCTGTATACCAGGCTAAAAGCCGACATATAGGTGTCAAAGCTATTGGTTTCCTGCCCTTCAAAATAAATTTGCAGGCGAAGCGCTTCGTTAAGCGTACCAAAGGTTGTTTCCCTGTTGGTAGGCACTACACGGTATTTATTTTGAGAGTAACTACCAAGGTATTGCAGCTGTAGGTTCTCTGTAAAATCATACGTAAACTGTGCTTGTACATCGGCTGATGATGGACGGTAATTACCCTTGGTATCTAAGCTATTAAGCAAGTATTGTGTAGTACGCTGGCGGGCTCCTACTAAAAAGGTAAACCTGTTGTCTTTTGAAATACCTTCCAGCTGGCCGGTAAATCCCAATATACTAGCCGATGCGGAACCGCCAAACCTGGCTGGCCTGCGGTATTGAATATCCAGTACCGACGACATTTTATCGCCATAACGCGCTTCAAAGCCACCGGCTGAAAAGTTAATGCCCGATACCATATCGGGGTTTATAAAGCTTAAACCCTCTTGCTGGCCAGAACGGACAAGGAAAGGACGGTAAACCTCAATATCATTTATATACACAAGGTTCTCATCGTAGCTACCCCCACGTACTGAATATTGAGATGATAATTCGTTATTAGATGTAACACCCGGTAAGGTTTTAATAATCCATTCTACCCCACCACTTGGCGATGCTACTGTAACAGTGGTAATTGGGTCTATAGCCACCCCGGGTTTTTCTGCAACAATTACAACACCATTAATATCTGCCCCTTTTACATCCAGTTTTATATTTAGCTGGGCAACTTCATCAACAGCAAATGTCCGTTTTATAAGCTTTTGTTCGGTATTATTAAGCCTGAAAGTAATTGTAACTTCTTTTCCTGCAGGAGATGATAAAGTAAATGCGCCATCTAAGTCGGTAACAGCTAAACTTATACCATTAACGGTAATGATTACATTTGGTATAGCTTCATTTTTATCGTTAACAACCCTACCCTTAACGGTAGCTGTTTGCCCAAATGCCATAGCACTTAGCAGTAGTAAAACAATTATGTACAGCGAACGTAGACCTTTCATCAAACCACAAATATAAGTGCTTAACGCTTGGTATTAGCTTTTATTGCCACAGGATATTTACATTTTTGTTGACAATTGCCATTTAGCTAAGCTATACTTTTATTTTAACCTGATTTAAACCCTTATCTTTGTTGTTTGTTATAATATCACTTTGAATTTCCAACTCACATCAGAATATAAACCCACTGGAGACCAACCAGAGGCTATACGCCAACTTGTTGCAGGCCTAAAGCGTGGAGACCGTGCCCAAACCCTGTTAGGTGTTACCGGTAGCGGCAAAACATTTACCGTAGCCAACGTGGTGCATTTGGTGAACCGCCCAACGTTGGTACTGAGCCACAATAAAACGCTGGCCGCCCAGTTGTATGGCGAGTTTAAGCAGTTTTTTCCGGACAATGCGGTAGAGTTCTTTGTATCGTATTACGATTATTACCAACCCGAGGCCTTTATACCATCAAGCAATACGTATATCGAGAAGGACTTATCTATTAATGAAGAAATAGAGAAGCTACGTCTTTCTGCAACGTCTGCACTACTTTCAGGGCGCGAGGATGTTATTGTAATATCATCGGTATCATGCATATACGGTATGGGTAACCCTACCGAGTTTAAAGATAATATGGTAAAAGCCCGCAAGGGTGAGGTTATCAGCCGCAATAAATTTTTGCACTCTTTGGTATCGGCATTGTATGCCCGCACCGAGGCTGACTTTAAAAACGGCAACTTCCGTGTACGTGGCGATGCTGTTGATATATTCCCTGCCTATGCCGACTATTGCTACCGCGTATACTTTTTTGGAGATGAGATTGAAGAAATAGAAAGCTTTGACCCGCATACCAACCAGGTATTAGAAACCCACGACAAGATAAATATTTACCCCGCCAACCTGTTTGTTACAGCAAAACAAACCATGATGGATGCCATATACCGCATTCAGGATGATATGGTTAGGCAGGTTGATTACTTTAAAGAAATAGGCAGGCCGCTGGAAGCAAAACGCCTGGAAGACCGCGTTACCTATGACCTTGAAATGATGCGCGAACTGGGCTATTGCTCGGGTATAGAAAACTACTCGCGCTATTTTGATGGGCGATTACCGGGCACACGCCCTTTCTGTTTGCTTGACTATTTTCCTGATGATTTTTTAATGGTGGTAGATGAGAGCCACGTTACCGTTCCCCAAATACGGGCTATGTACGGTGGCGACCGCTCGCGCAAAACCAACCTGGTAGAGTATGGCTTCCGCCTGCCTGCTGCTATGGATAACCGCCCGCTGAAGTTTGAAGAGTTTGAAACGCTGGTAAACCAGATTATATATGTAAGCGCTACGCCGGCTGAATATGAGTTGCAGGAATCTGGCGGTGTGGTGGTAGAACAGGTTATACGCCCAACAGGCTTATTAGACCCTACTATAGAAATACGCCCTTGCCAAAACCAAATTGACGACCTGCTGGACGAAATTGAAAAACGTGTACAGGCTGATGAGCGGGTATTGGTTACCACCCTTACCAAACGTATGGCCGAGGAACTGGCTAAATACCTTACCCGTGTAGAGATACGTTGCCGTTATATCCACTCTGATGTGCCAACGCTGGAACGTGTAGAAATACTCCGCGAACTACGCATGGGTATGTTTGATGTATTGATAGGTATTAACCTTTTGCGCGAGGGATTAGACTTACCCGAAGTATCGCTGGTGGCTATATTAGATGCCGACAAAGAAGGGTTCCTTCGTTCACAAACATCGCTGGTGCAAACGGTAGGCCGCGCCGCCCGTAACATAAATGGCTTGGTTATTATGTATGCTGACAAGATTACCGATAGCATGCAGCATACCATTGATGAAACCAACCGCCGCCGCGAAAAGCAGGTAGCCTATAACGTAATGCACAGCATTACCCCTACCCAAATTACCAAGAGTAAGGATAAGCTTAACCAAAAGTCGGTTTTTGCTGCCGATAGGGAGAATATAAGCAAAGCATATGTGGAACGTGAAGAAATGAACGCCGCTGCCGACCCTGTAGTAGCATACATGAGCAAAGACCAGCTTCAAAAGTCGATACAAAAGACCAAGAAGAGTATGGAAAAAGCCGCCAAAGAAATGGACTTTATGGAAGCAGCCCGCCTGCGCGACGAGCTGTTCTCTTTAGAAAAGCTATTGGAAGAAAAGTTCCCCCGCATCAGTATGAATGAGCGCGGAGCTAAATAACACTTGACAAATCAAAAAATCTTCGTATATTTGCAGTAATCTTATGGTATAATACTAAAAAGAGGGCTCTAATTAGGCCCTTTTTTGTTACACAAAATTCACCTTTTGCCCTGTTATCAAGGCTTTAGGCAGTAAAGTAAAATGATTAGTACAGAACAAGTAGAAAAGCTTGCAAACGAGCATTTAGAAGGAACACCAAACTATTTGGTAAACGTAAATGTATCGCGCGCCAACAAAATAATCGTTATTATTGATAACGACCATGGCGGCATTAACGTAAAAGATTGTGTTAGCCTAAGTAAGTTTATTGAGGAAGGCCTTGACCGCGAAAAAGAAGACTTTGAACTTGAAGTCTCGTCGCACGGTATAGGGCAGCCCCTAAAAATGATGCGCCAGTATAAAAAGAATACAGGCCGTACCGTAGCCCTAACCCTTGCCGATGGTAAAAAGGTAGAAGGCGTTTTATTGGGTGCCGATGATAAAGCTATTAGTATTGAAACGGAAGTAAAAAACCCAGATACTAAAAAGAAAGAGGTAGTAACAGTAAACTACCCTTTTGAGGAAGTGAAACAAACTATAGTAACATTTAAATTTAAATAATAAGTAACCCCATTAATTTTTTAAACCATGGATAGCAAAACACTTATAGAGTCGTTTGCAGAGTTTAAAGAGGTTAAGAATATTGACCGCGTAACTATGATGAGTATTTTGGAAGATGTTATTCGTAACACCATCCAAAAGAAATATGGTTCTGACGAAAACTTTAACATCATTATCAATACCGACAAGGGTGACCTTGAGATTTGGCATAACCGCGAAATTGTTGATGATGAGTGGGCAGAAGACAGTTTTGACTTTGATGAGGCTAAACATATAAGCCTTACACAGGCGCAAAAAATTGAGCCTGACTTTGAAATTGGCGAAGAGGTATCTGAGCAATTATATATTGAAAACTTCGGCCGCCGTTCTGTATTGGCATTACGCCAAAACCTACAGTCGCGTTTATTAGACTTGGAGAAAGACGGTATATTTAAGAAGTATACCGAGCGTGTTGGCGAAATCATCACCTCTGAGGTTTACCAAATATGGAAAAAAGAAATCCTTTTGTTGGATGATGAAGGTAATGAGTTAATCCTGCCTAAAGACCAGCAAATACCTACCGACTTTTTTAAGAAAGGCGATGCTGTTCGCGCAGTAGCCTTAAAGGTAGAAATGAAAAACAACAGCCCTGTCATTACCCTTTCTCGCACATCGCCTACTTTCTTAGAGCGTATGTTTGAAATGGAAGTGCCTGAGGTTTTTGATGGTTTGATTACTATTAAAAACATTGTCCGAGTTCCGGGCGAGCGTGCTAAAGTTGCTGTAGAGTCTTACGACGACCGTATTGACCCTGTTGGTGCTTGTGTAGGTATGAAAGGTTCTCGTATCCACGGTATCGTTCGCGAATTGCACAATGAGAATATTGACGTAATTAACTACACCAATAACATTCCATTGTACATATCACGTGCATTAAACCCTGCAAAAATCTCTTCTATTAAGATAGACGAGGTTACTAAACGTGCTGAGGTTTACTTAAAGCCCGACCAGGTATCGTTAGCTATTGGCAAAGGTGGTTTAAACATTAAACTTGCCAGCAAGCTTACCGGTTATGAAATTGATGTTTTCCGCGATAGCGAAGGAGAGATTGATGATGATGATGTGGCATTGGAAGAATTCTCAGACGAAATAGAAGCATGGGTAATTGCCCAGTTCAAAGCAATTGGTTGCGATACTGCACGTAGTGTACTTCGCCACAATGCTGAATACCTAGCCAATGCTACCGACCTTGAAATGGAAACTATTGAAGAAGTGTTAAGTATTTTGAAATCTGAGTTTGAATAAAAAGCCGTTTCTTTGCAGGTAATTGTATTTATATGCAAAACGTTTTTTAAACAGGCAGCAGGATATAATTTTTAGAACAAAAAGTAAAAAAGAATGGCCGAAACATCAGCGCCTAAAAGATTAAGTAAAGTAGCCGCAGAATTCAGCGTGAGTGTAACTCGCTTAACTGAATTTCTGTCGGGTAAAGGGCATTCGTATAGTAACCCTAACGATAAGCTCCCCGAAGAGGTGTATTCATTGGTGCTGAAAGAATTTGGCGGCGATAAAGCCGTAAAGGAACAAGCCATTAAATTTCAGGAAACAACTTTGCGTACCCAACGCCAGGCAGTAGTGCTTGACGAAGAGAATGTTATTACCCAAAAAGACAAACGCCGCGAATCGGAAGACGAAGAGGTACTAATTAAAAATAATACTGTAGCAGCCCCTAAAACTGCATCCAAAGAAAAAGCAGAGGAAAAAGTTGAAGCCCTTGTTGCTAAAATTGAACAGGAAGCCCCTAAAGTTGAAGAACTTCCTGTAGTTGAAGAAAAGCCTGTAGTTAAAGAGGAGCCTAAAGTTGATACAGAAACAGAATCATCAGGCCCTAAAGTATTAGGCAAAATAGACCTTGATGGTATAAATTCTAAAACTCGCCCTGATAAGAAAAAAGCAGAGAGAGAGGAGAAACCTGTTACTAAAGGTAAAAGCGCTAAAAAGGTTGAAAAGGCAGAAGAGGTTGTACAAGAGGATAAGCCAATAGCTATAGCTAAGGAAGAAGTAGTTGTAACCTCTAGTGTTGAAGCTGTTACTAAACCTGAAGAAGCAACTGCTGTTGAAGATACCAAAAAAGAAGAACCTGAACACCATGAAACTAAGTTCTCTGTACTTTCAGGCCCTACTATTTTAGGTAAAATAGAATTGCCAAAACCTGTTGAGAAGAAAAAACCACAGCCGGTTGCTTCCTCTCGCGATGGTCAGGCAGGAGAAAAGAAAAAACGAAAACGTTTACCAACCCCAGGTGCACAAACCAATACTGGCGCAGGTGGTAACACTAATACCAGCGGAGGTGGCGGTAATAACCAAAACCGTGGACCAGGCGGAAATAATCAAAACCGTGGCCCTGGTGGCAATAACCAAAACCGTGGGCCCGGTGGGCAAAACCGTGGGCCAGGACAAAATCGTGGACCAGTTACGCCTAAAGCACCACTTACCGAGGAAGAAGTTCAAAAGCAGATTAAAGAAACACTGGCCCGCTTAGCTGACCGTGGAAACAAATCTAAAGGCGCGAAATACCGCCGTGAGAAGCGTGACCTTGTTAGTGAGCGTAAGCAGGTTCAGATGGAGCAGGATGAACTGGAAAAACAAATACTTAAGGTTACTGAGTTTGTAACAGCCAACGAACTATCAAAAATGATGGGTGTTGGGGTTACTGATGTAATCTCAACTTGTATGAGTTTGGGTATGTTTGTTTCTATTAACCAGCGTTTGGATGCCGAAGCCCTTGCTATTGTTGCTGAGGAGTTTGGTTTTAAAGTAGAATTTATTAGTGCCGAAGTATCGGAAGCTATAAAAGAAGTACCTGACCGTGAAGAAGATTTGGTGCCACGTTCGCCTATTGTTACAGTAATGGGCCACGTTGACCACGGTAAAACATCATTACTTGACTACGTGCGTAAGGCAAACGTAATTGCAGGCGAGGCCGGAGGCATTACCCAGCATATTGGTGCTTACAGCGTAGAGATAGAAGATGGACGACACATTACATTCTTAGATACCCCCGGCCACGAAGCCTTTACAGCGATGCGTGCCCGTGGTGCTAAAGTAACCGACATTGCCATTATAGTAATTGCCGCCGACGATAGTGTGATGCCTCAAACAATTGAGGCTATTAACCATGCCCAGGCCGCAAACGTACCAATGGTATTTGCCATTAACAAAGTTGATAAGCCAGGTGCTAACCCTGAGAAAATTAAGGAGCAGCTTGCCGGTATGAATATTTTGGTTGAAGACTGGGGTGGTAAATTCCAGTGCCAGGAAATATCAGCCAAAAAAGGCTTGAACATCAACCTGTTGCTTGAGAAAGTATTGCTTGAAGCTGAATTGCTTGAGCTAAAAGCTAACCCAACGCGTAATGCATCGGGTACTATTATTGAGTCTACTCTTGATAAAGGCCGCGGTTATGTTTCAACCATACTTGTACATAATGGTACATTAAAAATTGGCGACGTATTACTAGCCGGAGCACATACAGGCCGTGTTAAGGCTATGTTTAACGAGCGTGGCGGTGCTTTAAAACAAGCAGGCCCTGCAACACCTGTTGTAATTTTAGGTTTAAGCGGTGCACCGCAAGCGGGCGACTTGTTTAACGTAATGGATGATGAGCGTGAAGCACGCGATATTGCAACCAAACGTACACAGTTACAACGCGAACAAGGTTTACGTACGCACAAACACATTACCCTTGACGAGATTGGACGCCGTATTGCAATTGGCGACTTTAAAGAGCTTAACGTTATTGTTAAAGGTGACGTGGATGGTTCTATCGAAGCGCTTTCTGACTCGTTATTAAAACTGTCTACCCCACAAATACAAATCAATATCATCCACAAATCAGTTGGTGCGGTTACAGAGAGCGACGTATTGTTAGCCTCTGCATCTAACGCCATTGTGGTAGCCTTCCAGGTTCGCCCTTCGCCGGCAGCACGCCGCTTAGCAGAGCAGGAAGAGATTGAAATACGCCAGTACTCAATTATATACAACGCTATAGAAGAAGTAAAAGCCGCTATGGAGGGTATGCTATCGCCTGATATTGAGGAGAAAGTAGTTTGCAACATTGAAATACGTGAGGTATTTAAAATTACCAAAGTTGGCACAGTTGCAGGTTGTATGGTGTTAGACGGCAAAGTACACCGTAACACACGCATCCGCCTTATCCGCGATGGTATTGTTATCTACAACGGCTTACTAGGTTCACTGAAACGTTTTAAAGACGATGTGAAAGAGGTAGCTGCGGGCTTTGAGTGCGGCTTGAATATTGAGAACTTTAATGATATGAAAGTTGGCGATATAATTGAAGGCTACGAAGAAGTAGAAGTTAAAAAGAAACTGTAAATCAGTTACATATAAATAAAAAGGCGCAAGATAACTTGCGCCTTTTTTATTATTCCAAATTTCCTTATAAATACTAAGCCTTTTCTTTTACTGTAAGCTGGGCTAGTGTTTGCGATACTACAATTACTTGTTTACCTGCGGTAATATATCCTGTTAAGGCAGTAGCATCGTATACCACTCCTCCAATTTCTATTTTACCGGCAGGGCGTAAATCTGTATGGGCTACCCCTTCTGCTCCTATTAGCGAATGATACTGCTCTGAACTAACAAAACCTTTGTTGCTATTTTGCACTGATTGCAAGGCTACCCTTTTAAACATATGCGTATCGAATAGTTTATAAGCGGCCCAAATACTACCTGCAAGGCCCACCAGCGTAGAAACACTAACCAAAGCCAGCGACTTTACAACCGTGTCGCCATTAACGCTTGAAAAATCTAACCCAACATTGCTAAGCAGGCTAAGTGTTAACCCCGCAACCATTAATACAATACCGGCAATGCCTATAACCCCAAAGCCAGGAATGGCAAATAGTTCAATCATTAAAAGTATCACCCCGACAAAGAATACTACTATCTCCCAGTTTGCGGCAAGCCCCTCCAGATAAAGTGGAGCAAAATAGAATACAGCTCCAATTAGCGCTATAAGCAAAGGCAAGCCTATACCCGGTTGCTGAAGTTCAAAGTAGATACCACCAATAATCATTAGGATAAGAATGCCACTAACAGCAGGACTTATAAGGAAGTTAATCAGCTTATCTAATGTGCTTGGCTTATACTCTATAATCTCGTAGTTAGCAATTCCGGCATGCTTTAATACCTCCTCCATATTCTCTGCAATGCCTTGGCAATACTTATTTTTAATAGCTTCTGATGCGGTAAACGTTAGTACTTTACCCGAGTCATTCACCCCGGGTATATAGGTCCGTGGGTCCACCATCGCTTCAGCAATTAAAGGGTCGCGACCATTCTTCTCAGCCGTAGAGCGCATAATAGACCGCATGTACGACTGGTACTTATCTGGCATAATTTCGCCCTCGCCATTAACCACGCTGGCAGCACCCATGCTACCACCCTGGCGCATGTATATACTGTCGCATGATATTGCTATAAGGGCACCTGCAGAAGCCGCATTGTTATTAATGAATACGTATACCGGTATAGGCGAGTTTAATATTTTGGTACGGATAGAATCGGCTGCATCAAGCATACCGCCGTAAGTGTTTAGTTGCAATAGTATGATATCAGCCTGAGCCTCTTTAGCGGCATCAAAAGCCTGCTTGGTTAATCGCCAGGTTGGCGGAGCTATTTCATCAGCAATAGTAAAAGTAAAAACCCGCTTCTTCTCTACCCCACTTTGCGCATAGCTGTTGGTAAATAGAAATAACAAAAGGGTAAACAGCAGTATTGATTTAGCTTTCATAGTTAGTTTTAATTTTATTATTCCAATGGAATATTTTCATCGCCGGGCTTGTAATTTACATACACGCATATCAATTGGAACATCTCATCGGTAGTGCGCATACTACCATCCCGCTCCCTAATTTCTCTTGGCGGATTATAAGGATTGTTTGGGTTTTGCGCCGTGTTATCATACACCCCTTCGGCTACAATTCG
>JAIXUZ010000411.1 GCA_027483285.1 Bacteroidota bacterium | reverse complement strand
GACACCACAAACCCGATAGACGAAACCAAGCCACCGGTAAACGGGGTGCTTAACTACTTTACAACGGATAAATCGCTGCTGGAATTGCTGCAAGAAGCAACACCTGCGGCGCACCTGGTAAAGGCCTTTAACTCTATTGGCAGCCACCTGATGGTGAACCCCAATTTTGCAGAAAAGCCTACTATGTTTATTTGCGGCAATAATGATGATGCTAAAAAAGAGGTAATCGAGATACTTGACCTTTTTGGCTTTGAGGTAGAAGATAGCGGCAAAGCCAATGCAGGCCGTGCGGTAGAAGCTTTGTGCATACTTTGGTGTATACCGGGCTTTGCACAAAACCGCTGGGTGCAGGCATTCAGGCTGATGAAATAGCGTGTAGCGTGTAGCAAAATCCCCGCCCTGTTTAGGAGGCGGGGATTTTTAGTTATTAGTATGTATATAACGGGGAGTTAGTCAGCGAGTTTTACAAAGCGGAATTGTTGCAGCTGATTGGTACCGCTTGATAGTATTAGTATGTAAACGCCAGCCGTAAGTTGGTTAATATCAACACTAGTGGTGTTGGCTACGTTTACCATATTTTGCTGCTGCACTACACGGCCTGTTAAATCAACTATTTGGAATGATAAGTTGATATATGGAGTAGTGCCATTGTAGCGTAACGTAAGGTTCGACTTTGCAGGGTTTGGATACACTGTAAAGTTGGCAAACTTAGTAGCCTGGGCATTAATACCCGTTAATGAGTCGACACCGAAATAGGCATCAAAATTAACGGCAGAAATATCCAGCGTATCGTTAAAAACCGATGCAAGGGTATCTGCAATTAGGCCGTTATCTTCCCAATTGGTAAAAAAGTAGCCTGGGTTTGCAATGGCTTCAATTTTAACAGGAACACCATTGAAGTAAATGCCATTCCATGGGTAGGTAGTAGGCTCAATAGTGCTTATGTGTATTTTACCAGCACCCGCAGGGTGTACATCAAGGGTTAAATCTACCTGATTGGGCAGGTTAAAATTGTCTACAATATCTTCTCTTACTACAGAGTTTCGCTCTAACAACTGCGAGTTAAACGTTGTATGGTTATTCTGAAAATCATTCATTTGCCCCGGCACGTTGTTAGGGTCGCCCCAACGGGCAAACTCCATAGGCATTTCTGTAACTGTTTGGTTATAAAACCAGTTTTCTACCGCCTGCAAGCGCGAGTTTAGGTAGGCGGTATTCATCACATCGGCAAAGCGGTTTATAAAGTAATTTTTAAACCTGCCGTTTTGTATACCCCGCAGCCAAGGGCCTATGTAAGGGTTATTAGGATCTTGATTCAACAGGTAATCTATATGATCGCTAAAGCAATCTGTCCATCCGTTTGGCGACATTGCTAACTCTAAGTCAATGGTGCAAAACCGCCACCTTCGGTTTGTTTTTTCTGAACGGTAAATCTTAATATTATTCTGTGGCCAGTCGGTATTACCCATCCAGCTTTCGCTAATAATGTAATCAACATAGTATTGCATATCGATATACTTATCAGCCTTTGTCCACCAGGCTGTATCGGCAACATTAAGGCTGTTTAACGAGTTTGTGTTGTTATAAAAAGTATCGGGTACGCAGCCTAATACACTGCGCAGTACCCCGCCATAAAACGCGCTTACCGAAAGAATATCGCAACTATCAGCATCTTCGTGCACCTTAAAATATTCATCATCAATTTTCTCTCTCAACTCGTACAATCCAAAATACCCGCCGTTTATATAAACCGACACAGGCCTCCATGCAGTATAGTAGCAGTTGGTTTCATCGCACATCATTTTAACCTGCGATGCATCTTTGTAAGGCAACGTTAAGTACTGGTTACTGCCGTTACGTAAATAAAAATTGCTGTACTTAGAACGGTTAGGCCTGCCGGGTATTACCTCGTAATTTATGCTGCCATCTCCTAATACGCCATTAGCCAATTCTAACCTAAAAGAGTGTTGTGGTTGGTAACGGCTGCCGCCCCATCCGCCATCAATTTGCATACCTGCGTTTTGGGTAAATACAATAGCATGAGACGCTGTTGAATCAAAATACTCAACATAGGCAGGGCGCTGCCAGTCTTCGGCCCAATTATCAAAAATACCGGTTGGCCCATATAGGTTGTTATTATCAGTAACAACAGAGATAATAGGGGTTACATGGTTTACACCAAAAAAGTATGAATTTACTTTTTGCGGGCTGGGCAAATGGCCGTTAGCAAATACCCGTGCTTTTAGCACTTTGGTTGATGTTATTGTCAATGGAAAACCCTGGTACAATGTTGACGATGTGGAAGGGTCGCTACCATCAAGTGTAAAGTATATTTGTGATTGAAGCCCAACAGGGTTTGGGTTTACAAGCGTAACCGTAATTGGGTTGCTATAAAAGCCCGATGGTACTGAAATTACAGGCGCCAGCAGATAATCGGTATACGGTGTAGAGCTGTTATTGGTGGCATTTGGTGTTGCAGTATCAAACAATACAATGTTCTGTACCGAGTCGGGGAAACACCCTGCGCTGTTGTCTAAGTTTACGCAGTTAATTTCCAGTTGGCTTATTAATGTTTGGCTCGGAGAATATAAGTAAACCGTTTCGCCGTTGCCCGACAGGCTAAAGTTTGTATGCTGGTTGTTTAGCGAACTTTGAGGAATAAATTGCGAGCTTAGCGAGTTAATAGTAGTAAGCTGCAGGTTAAAATCAATGTAATCGTAAATAGTGTTAGGGTCGGTACCCGCAACGTTAAATGCAATAGTGTTTATAGGCCCCGGGGTAACGCCTGCAGCAGTAAGTTCCGATGCAAGAATCAACATCTCGTTACGCGCACCCCAATACCAGTTGCCATAGGGGGCCGGGTAGCAGGTGTTGCAGTTTTGCTCTGTACCGTTGCCAACGGTCTGCCCATTAATTTTCATGTTAGGCCTAAGGTTAGAGGGTGTTCCGTACGATGAAAAACAGGCATTGGTGCTGCCATCTTCAAAAGCATACACGCTCGAAACAAAAGGCGTAACACTCATCTTAAATTCTGAATTAGACGTATAGCCTGTAGAACTGTAAGAGCAGGTATTTATAACAAGGTTAGACACACCATCCCAAATTATGGGCGTAGTAACGGTATGGGTATTCCAGCCAATAACAGCGTTAAACGTGCCTGTGTTTAGCACATTAGTAAACCCTGTAACAGGCTTACGGTCTTTGCTACTGCAAAATACGGTGCGGTGCTCGCCAGGGGCAAGTTTGATGTTAGGAAAAACCCACTTGGTAGGGTTATCGGTATCATCGCTAATAGAGTAATTGTAAAGGCTGATGGTATCAGCACGCGGGTTGTAAAGCTCTACCCAGTCTTTATACTCGCCATCCTCATCGGCAATGGTAGAGAAGTTGCGGTTGCTGCCCTCGTTTATAAAAACCTGTGCAGTGGTTGAATGAATGGCTAGTGTAGAGAGAAGTAAAAGGGTAAGCTTGTAAAAATG
>JAIXUZ010000003.1 GCA_027483285.1 Bacteroidota bacterium | reverse complement strand
TTGCTTATAGCTGCCATGTCGGCCAAAGGCACCAGCGTGATTGATAATATTGAACAGATAGACCGTGGCTACCAACGTATAGACCAGCGCCTGAATGCTATAGGGGCAAATATTAAGAGGGTGTAGCTTTTAAATTACATGTCTTTGTGAAATAACATTGGCTATTGCATCGTTTTAAAAAAAACAATAGCCATGAAACCAATCCATTTTAAAACCTTAACGGTTTGTACTTTTATTGTGCTTGCTACCGCCTGCAATGATATAAGCGAAAAAAGGCAACTAAGTAATAATGACTTTGCTGAGCAAAAAGCCAAAGCAGATTCCATTTCTGTAGCTAACGATTATGCCCCACCTGCTGAAGAAAACAGCCCGGTAACAGAAAGTGAGGGTATAAAAGATGAAGATAACAATAACGTAACAACACAAAATGGTGTAGTTCGGTTTGCTGATTCAAACAGTTCAACTTTTAGCTCATCAGCAGCCAAAGAGCCTAACGACCCTAACAAGAAATTTGTCCGCACAGCTGATTTAAAATTCAGGGTGAAAGAGGTTGTAAAGTCTACCCAGCAAATAGAAGATATTACTAATAAGTTTGGAGGTTATGTGGCCTACACGAATTTGGAGAGCCAGCAGGTAGGTTCGTCTGTTGAGCCCTATGGCGAAGACTCGCTTATTGAGGTAAGTAAATATCAATTGAAAAATGAAATGGTTTTACGGGTACCCAATACGCGTTTGGATAGTTTACTGCGTAGCATAGGTGGCTTGGTTGATCATTTTGATTACCGCAAAATTGAGGCTGGTGACGTTACATTGCAATATGCTATGAACGAACGCAGTGCCAAGGTTGACAGGCGCACCGGTGCCCGTATTGAAGATGCAATTGATAGCAAAGGCCGCAGGTTATATGACATTACCGATGCAGAAGATTTGGTGCGTACATCAGCTACCAGTGCCGATGCTGCTGATATTGAGAACCTGCGCCTGCTAAATGATGTTAAGTACAGCAAGGTAACACTAAGCATATACGAAAAGCCAAGTGTAATGACGTCTATAGTAGTATCTGATGCTATATACCAAAAGTACAAACCATCATTTGGAACCCGCGTTGGTGTGGCATTAGAAGATAGCTGGAATTTTATTTTAAATTTGTTTCTGTTCTTTATTAAAATATGGTTTTTGCCTGTATTGGGGCTGGGTATATACCTGATATACCGCCAAAATAACCGTAAAGTAAAGCAGGCTTTATAAGAGGTTTTATAATTCGGCACAAAACTTGTAACTTTACCCTGCAAAACACTATATAACTGCTAATGAAAAGGATTAACATATTACTTATTGTATTGGTAGCAGGCGCATTTGCGCTGGCATTTGCCCCGGTTGGCAACAATACTGCCAAAGATAAGCCTACTGTAGGTTTAGAGGTTGGTAACCAGGCACCCGAGCTTAAGTTTAACGACCCTGACGGTAAGCCCATCGCTTTATCATCATTAAAAGGGAAAGTGGTATTAATTGACTTTTGGGCGTCGTGGTGCGGGCCTTGCCGCCGCGAGAACCCAACAGTGGTTAGCGCTTACGAAAAATACAAAGACAGTAAGTTTAAAGGCGCTAAAGGATTTACTATCTATAGCGTTTCGTTAGACCAAAATGCCGAAGCCTGGAAAAAAGCCATTGCTGCAGATAAATTAACGTGGACTAACCATGTTAGCGACCTTAAATACTGGAGCAGTGAGGCTGCCCGTATTTACAACGTGCGTAGCATACCTACTAATTTTTTAATTGATGCTAAAGGCATTATCGTAGCCAAAAACCTTCGCGGCCCGGCTTTAGATACCGAAATAGACAAACTGGTTAGCAAGTAACCTGTTTTAATTTGATAATTTTGCAGGGGGCAACCTAAGGGTTACCCCCTTTTTATTTGTAAAAAAGTGACAATTTGTCTAAATACTGCCCATGGCAAAGAAATTGATTAATAAGATTGCTGATAAATTTAGAAAAATGAACGAGGAAATTAAAAACGATACACCCGAAGTAAATACTGATAATACAGAGCAACAAGCGGAACAACAACCTACTGAAGTTGCTCAAGACCTGGCTGACAATATTGCAGAGCCTGCCGCTACCGATTGGGAGGCCAAGTACAACGAGGCGAACGATAAATATTTGCGTTTATACTCAGAGTTTGACAACTACCGCCGCCGTAGCGCCCGTGAGCGTATTGACCTTGTTGCGACTGCCGGTGCTGATACTTTGAAAGATATATTACCGGTAATTGATGATTTTGAACGTGGGTTGAAAAATATGGAAACCGCAGCTGATGTATTGGCTTTGCGCGAAGGGGTTGAACTTATTTACAACAAATTGAAAAACACATTGCATGGTAAAGGGTTGGAAGAGATGAAGGCTGTTGGCCAACCGTTTGATGCGGATATACACGAAGCCATTACCCAGGTGCAAGCCGGTGAAGATATGATAGGTAAGGTAGTTGAAGAATTGGAGAAAGGCTACTACCTGCATGGTAAAGTAGTACGTTTTGCTAAGGTTATTATTGGTTGCTAAGAGAAATTAATAAATGTCAAAAAGAGATTATTACGAAGTATTAGGTGTTGACCGCGGTGCTGGTGCCGATGAGATAAAGAAGGCTTACCGTAAAATGGCGGTTAAATACCATCCTGATAAGAACCCGGGCGATAAAGGTGCTGAAGATAAATTTAAAGAAGCAGCCGAAGCGTATGAGGTACTAAGCAATGCTGATAAACGTGCGCAATACGACCGTTTTGGGCATAACATGCCCGGCGCCGGTGGTTTTGGCGGTGGTGGCGGCTTCAGCGGTGGCGGCATGAATATGGAAGACATATTCGGCCAGTTTGGCGATATTTTTGGAGGTGCCTTTGGCGATGCTTTTGGCGGCGGAGGAGGCCAACGTGGCCGTAGGGTAAATAAAGGCAGCAACCTCAGGGTTAAAGTAAAACTTACCTTAGAAGAGATTGCTACAGGGGTTGAGAAGAAAATCAAATTAAATAAATACGTTGGTTGCACTACCTGTAAAGGTACGGGCGCTGAGGGTGGCTCCGGGTTTTCTACCTGTGGCACCTGCAAAGGCCAGGGGCAGGTATCGCGGGTGCAAAATACCATTTTGGGCCGTATGCAAACCACTGCCGTTTGCCCTGAGTGTAGCGGCGAGGGTAAAATCATAACTAATAAATGTAATGTTTGCTTTGGCAACGGTATTGTTGAGGGGGAAGAAGTAGTTGCTATAAACTTACCTGCCGGTGTGCAGGATGGTATGCAACTATCTATGCGGAGCAAGGGCAACGCTGCAGCCCGTGGTGGCATACCCGGCGATTTGATTATTGTTATTGAAGAGCTGGACCATGAGCACTTTAAGCGCATGGGCAACGATATTTATTATGAATTGTTTATCAGCTTTCCTGATGCGGTTAACGGTACACAGTTAGAGGTACCAACCCTTGATGGTAAAGTGCGTATTAAAATAGATGCGGGCACCCAGCCGGGTAAGTTATTACGTTTGCGTAGCAAAGGCCTACCAAGTATTGAAGGGCATGGTAAAGGCGATATGCTGATTAGTATAAACGTATGGACTCCGCAAACCTTATCTAAAGATGAGAAAGAAATAATTGAGAAGCTAAGCCAATCTAAGAACTTTGCGCCTAACCCAACTAAAAAAGACCGTGGCTTTTTTGAAAAGATACGTGATATGTTTGGGGCGTAAAAAGTGGCGAAGTTGCAAGTTGATAGTGGATAAGTAAAAAGTATAAATAAAAATCCCCGCACCTTATACAGGGCGGGGATTTTTTATAGCAGTTATCAGCTATCGAACGTCGTTAATTATCACACCGGGGAATTTGGCTTTATCAAAGATGAAAAGGTCATCGCCCAGGGTTTCGTTAGGGGTGAAGGTTTTAATGGTGTATGAATAAACGCTTCCGTTTTTGCCATTCATCTCAGCACTAACAATGCGCATAGTAGCTTTATCTATACGTACTTTAATAGAGGTATAGTCCTTTTCTTTTGGCTTTAAAGGGAATAGGTCGATAATATAAATGGTTTTACCCGCCTTTACTTCTTCTTTTACAAATTTGTATTTAAAGCCTTTCTCGTATATACTAAACATATTTGATGGAGAAATACCGTCTTCGCCAGGCTCAGGGTTACTAAGTTCAGCTTCCTCATCACCTTTTACGTGTTTCCAAACCGATTTGCCATCGCTTATAATAAGCTGGTCGCCGGTATCAATGCGGTATTTAGCAGCTTTAAGCCAAACTTTAAGTGTTTTGGTGCTTTTAACACCGCTCTTGGTATTGGTAAGTGTATAAGAAACTTCGGTACGGATGGTTTTATAAGCTTTAGTCTTAGCACTAACCTGGTCTAAAATGCCTTTAGCCTTAGTATCTACAGGTTGTGCGGTAGCCAGGTTAGCAATAACAAACAAGGCTATAATGGTTGCAAAACGTTTCATTTTAATTGTTTTGTAATAGGT
>JAIXUZ010000422.1 GCA_027483285.1 Bacteroidota bacterium | reverse complement strand
TTATACTAACCCAAGTATTACTTGGGAAACCTTGTTACTTTTGTATAACTAATTTTTACACATGAAAAAAACAGTATACCTGTTAGCCGCTGTCGGCTTTTTATCTACGGGTGCATTAATTACATCGTGCGGGCCTAAGGCCGGTGCCGAAACCGAGAAGGTAAAACCGTTTGATGTTTCGCTTTTAGACTCGACCCACAAACCGGGCGACGACTTTTTTGAGTTTGTAAACTCTAAATGGATTAAAGCCAACCCTATTCCGGGCGACAAAAGCAAGTGGGGCGCTTTTTACGAACTGGACGAGCAAAGCCAAAAGGCTACGCTTACCGTTTTAGAAGACGCCGGTAAAAATAAAGATGCCGAAAAGGGCAGCAACACCCAGTTGTTGGGGGCTTATTACCGGTCGGCAATGGATACCAACCTGATTGAAAAAGAGGGTATTAATCCGCTAAAAGGCTGGTTAGCTGCTGTTGACAGCTTTGGTACCCCGCAGGCTAATGCACGCCTGTTGGCTAAGCTTACCAACTCGGGCTTTTTTGGTATGTATGTAGACCAGGATTTGAAAAAATCGGATACCTACACCTTATACATAGGCCAGGGCGGTATTGGTTTGCCTGATAGGGACTACTACTTCCGCAAAGACGGTAAGTCTGAAGAAACCCGCAAAAAATACAAAGAGTACATTCAGAAAATATTTGAACTGCAAGGCCAAACCCCTGCTGATGCCGCTAAAAACGCCGCTACTGTTTACAGTATAGACGAGAAGCTGGCTAACGCCCAAATGACCCTTGTAGAGCAACGCGACCCTTACGCGGTATATAACCCAGTTGCTACTGCCGACTGGAACAAGCAAAACAAAAACTTTGACTGGGCTTTGTTCTTTAAACTATCGGGCATACCCGATAATAACCCACAGGTGGTTGTTGGTCAGCCTAAGTTTTTCTCGGCGCTTGATGGGTTCTTAAAAACGATACCTGCTGCTGATTGGAAAACTTACCTGCGCTTTCATATTGTAAATGACAATGCTAAATACCTAAGCAAAAACTACGCTGAGGCCCGTTTTGATTTCTACGGTAAGTTTATGAATGGCCGTGAGAAGATGGAGCCACGCTGGAAGTTTGTGGTAGACAACACCGGCTATATTTTGCGTGATATTGTAGGCCAGGAGTATGTTAAGCTTAAATTCTCGGAAAATGCTAAAAAGCGTGCCGACGATTTGGTGAAAAACCTACGTGCCGCCCTTGCTAAACGCATTGACGCTCTTGCGTGGATGTCGCCGGAGACTAAGAAAAAGGCTCAAGAGAAACTATCTAAAATCATAACTAAAATTGGGTACCCTGATAAGTGGTTAGATTACAAAGGCCTTGCTATGACTGATGGCCATTGGTGGTACAACCTGCAGGCCGGTTTTGCCAACGAGCAAAAACGTAACCTGAGCAAACTGGGTAAAACGGTAGATAAAACCGAATGGTTAATGGGCCCGCAAGAGGTTAACGCTTACTATAACCCAACCATTAACGAGATTGTGTTCCCTGCGGCTATCCTTCAGCCCCCATTCTTTAACGAGTTTGCCGATGATGCCATTAACTATGGTGGTATAGGCATGGTTATAGGCCACGAGCTTACCCATGGTTTTGACGACCAGGGCCGTCAGTTTGATGCAAACGGTAACCTTACCGATTGGTGGACACCGGAAGATGCCGTTAAATACAAAGCGCTTACCAAAGTGTTTGTTGACCAATACAATGCATACTTCCCGTTAGACAGTGTACACATTAATGGTGAGCTTACTCTAGGCGAAAACATTGCCGACTTAGGTGGCTGTACCATTGCTTTTGAAGCCTTTAGGATGAACAACAAGAACAAGGATAAAATAGACGGGTTTACTCCTGACCAACGCTTCTTCCTGTCGCTGGCACAAATATGGAGGGGCCATGCCCGCCCACAAGCCCTGCGCGAGCAGTTGTTTACCGACCCACACTCGCCCGGCAAGTTCCGTGTAAACGGTGTGGTTACCAATATGAATGAGTTTTACGATGCCTTTGGCATTAAGCCCGGCGATAAGCTGTACCGCGCCCCCGACCAAAGGGCCAAAATGTGGTAAACCGCTGTTGATATAGTATTGCAAAAGCCCCCCGACGATAAGTGCCGGGGGGCTTTCTATTTGCATATTAATCAGTATTTTATATATTTGTAGTAGCTTATTCGATTTATGAAGAGACTACAACCGGGCCTTATTGCATTGTTTACCTGCTTTACCATAATGGTACAAGCCCAGATAAACCTTACCAACGGGCTTATAATGTATTACCCTTTTACAGGCAACGCAACCGATGTTAGCGGCAATACAAATGTGGCCACAGTAAATGGCCCTGTGCTTACAACAGATAGGTTTGGCGCGGCAAATTCAGCATATTATTTTGATGGTGTTGATGATTATATCCAACTAACAGGCGGTGTGGGTATGAAACCTACCTTCCCAATGTCTATCTCGGCATGGGTTAATATCCGCTCTAATGTAAGCGGGGTAAATAACGTCTTCAACAATGATTATGTAGACAACGAATTTAATGGCGTTTGGTAAACTTTTCGGCTACGGCAGGATGGTATTTTGCTGCCAATACAGGCGATGGGGGCTTCCCCGACCCTAACAACAGGCAATCGAAAATTGCTACGGTGCAAATAAATATGAATACCTGGTACCATGTAGCTGCTATTATCTATTCAGAAAGCAATATGCGGTTGTTTGTAAACTGCGAAGAGGTACCCGGTAACTATAACGGCAGTGGGGGTAACATGGTGTATTCGCAAACTGGTAACCCTGTTATTGGCAAAGGCGATGGAGGCTTAAGCCTGCCACCTACTTTTATTAATGCTGATATTGACGAGGTCCGTTTTTATAACCGCGCCCTTAGCGACCAGGAGATTGGCGCGCTATACTATTGGCCTGTTTACCCACCGGCATTAATTTATCAGTTGCCTACCGATAGCTTAACCATACAATGCGGCAGTACGGTTAATATTGATGGAACAGCGCAAGGCATTATATCATACGATTGGGATGATAATACCAGCGGAGCTACCAAAACCTTTACTGCCGCGGGCACATATATACTTACCGTTAGCGATGGTTGCTTTACCGGCTATGATACCCTTGTGGTTACCGATACCCAGGGCGAGCCTACGCTAACCCTTACTGCACCGCCTAATGGCTGTGTAGGTAGCGCTACCACTATAACAGCAGCAGGGGCGGCAAACTACACCTGGTCTCCCGCAACGGGGCTAAATACTACTACAGGGCCTGTGGTTACAGCTTCTATTGTTGACACGGTTACTTATACCGTAATAGGCACCAATGCCTGTGGCGACGATACAGCCACCGTTACCATCAATGCGGTAACGCAGTTTCAACCTGACTTTAGTTATGCTGTTGATGAGTGTTCGGGCCTTACTACTACAACCAATTTAGGGCCGCTTACAGGTGAATATTTATGGGTGTGGGACAATGGTGATACATCTACCACCTATAGCCCGCAAATAAGCTTTATGAGTGCCGGTCAGCACAACGTATTTCTTATTAGCAACCCCGGTACGGCCTGTGCCGATACGCTACGCCAGGTAATAACTACCGCCGCCGGAGAAAAGGAACTGGTATACATGCCAAACTCTTTTACCCCCAATGGCGATGGAATAAACGACTACTTTAAGGTGTTTACCGCCCAAACCTGCTTAGAGGGTGAGTTGTATATATTTGACAACTGGGGCGAAAAGGTGTTTTATACCGACAAAGCCTTTACCACATTTTGGAATGGTAGCTATAAATCAAAAAAGGCTACAAATACCGTATTTGCCTATAGGCTGATACTGAACACGGGCAAAGAATACTACGGCAAAGTGGTGTTGGTCCGCTAGGGTTATTCAAACGTTAGCGAGAAGTAGATACACTTAGAACGTAAGGCATTTACGCTTTGGCTAAACAGGTGGTCTTCGCGCTTAAGCAAATCGCGGAAGCCATACGCCACCTTTATTTCGGGCGATAGTTTAAAGTACTCCAGGTAAAGATCAAAACCAAAACCCAGTTCCCACATATAATCGCTGCGGTATAGTTTTATGGTTTGTTTGCCCTCGTCGGCTACCTTGGCTTGCGATGCGAGGTCGAGCGAGTAGCGCCCACCGCCTATGATATAGGTCCTAAAGTTGCCGTAACGGTTAGATTTAAACTTCATTAACAGCGGAAACTCCAAGCAGGTAGACTCTACCTTTTTTATAAAAGGGGTGCTGGTAGCAACGCCGTTAAAATTCGTGCGCAGGGTATACTCAATATTGCGTGTTCCAAACGACAGGCCGGGCAAAAAGCGGAGGTCGAAGTTGTTGCCAAGGTGCAGGTTAGAAACTATCCCCAGCGTAAAACCCGACTCGCCCTTGCTTTCAACAACGTATACAGAGTCGTACGATTTGATGTTGGGGTTTTGCTTTACCACAAAATTCATGTTGTTCATACCCAAAATAAAGCCAAAATGCACAATCTGCCTGTCGTATTTAGGCAGGTTCTTTATAATCTCCCGTCGCTGGGCATTTGCCGTACCAAGCGCAAGTAAAGTGCATATAATTATGGCTGTTATCCGTTTCAATCAGGTATTTATTTTTTTGCTGCGGTATACAATGCGGCAATGCCATTACTCAAAAACTCAAATTTTGTTTCGGTATAGCCACATTTTTTAAGTATGGCCGTAAAGTCTTCCCCATCAGGAAAAGCCTTTACCGACTCGGGTAAGTAGCTGTATGCCGATGTATCTTTAGACAGCACCTTGCCCCACCGGGGTAAAACGTTGTTAAAGTAAAAAAAGTATGCCTGTTTAACAGGAAACTTGCGCGGGCGCGAAAATTCCAGTACATAAACCATGCCGCCCGGCTTCAAAACACGGAGCATATCGGCAAGGCCTTTCTCCAGGTTCTCGTAGTTGCGCACGCCAAAGGCTACGGTAATGGCATCAAAGGTATTATCGGCAAAGGGCAGGTTTTCGCTATCGCCATATTGCAGGGTAATGTTGGTAATGCCCTTTTTGGCAATTTTTTCGCGGCCCATGGCCATCATCCCTTCCGATATATCGGCCCCAATAACCTGTTTGGCGTGCTTGCTGGCCATAATGGCAAGGTCGGCGGTGCCGGTGGCAATGTCTAACACCCGCTCAGGTTTTTGGGCGCGTAGCTTTTTAATAAGCCTGCGGCGCCAAAGCTTATCAATGCCGAGGGATAAAAATCGGTTCATAAAGTCGTACCTGCCCGATATGGTATCAAACATAAGGGCTACTTCCTCCTTTTTGGTAAGGTTGGGGTTGTCGTACGGTTTTACTGTGTGGTTATCTGCCATATATAAGTTACAAAGGTAGGCATTTGCGCTAAGCAACAGCCAGGGGTTATATACCCAAAACAGATAGAAGGGTAAAGGGTTTAGTATTAATTATTTATTAAAACCAATAAACCTGTATATTTGCGCGCATTTTAAAAGAATTGGATATGTCAACTAAAACCCCGATTACTGTTGCTAAAGGCGACGGTATTGGTCCTGAAATTATGGACGCCACCCTGCGCATTATGGAAGCAGCGGGTGCACAACTTGAAATTGAAGAAATACAAATTGGCGAGCAGGTATACCTTAGCGGTAACGCTGCCGGTATTGCCCCCGAAGCCTGGGACAGCCTACGCCGTACCAAGGTGTTTTTAAAAGCGCCTATTACTACCCCACAAGGGGGAGGCTACAAAAGCCTTAACGTAACTACCCGTAAAATGCTTAGCCTGTACGCTAACATTCGCCCATGTATTGCTTACGCACCGTATGTTGATACCAAATACCCTAACATGGATTTGGTTATCATCCGCGAAAATGAGGAAGATACTTATGCCGGTATTGAGCACCAGCAAACTGATGAGGTGGTGCAGTGTTTAAAGCTGATTTCTCGCCCGGGTTGTGAGAAAATTGTTCGTTATGCTTTTGAATATGCCAAACAGTTTGGCCGCAAAAAGGTAACGTGCTTTTCTAAAGACAACATTATGAAACAAACGGATGGTATGTTCCACCAGGTGTTTGATGAGATTGCCAAAGAATACCCTGAAATAGAAAACGAACACTGGATTATTGATATAGGCTCGGCTAAAATGAGCGACACCCCTGAGGCGTTTGACGTAATTGTTACACTAAACCTTTACGGTGACATTATTTCTGACATTGCTGCGCAAATTGCAGGTTCTGTAGGTTTGGCAGGTTCGGCCAACATTGGCCCTAACTGCGCTATGTTCGAGGCTATCCACGGTTCGGCCCCACGCCGCGCCGGCCAAAATATGGCTAACCCATCGGGCCTATTATTAGGTGCTGTGCAAATGCTTGTACACATTGGCCAGACTGATGCGGCTGAGAACGTACACAACGCCTGGTTGAAAACCTTAGAAGACGGGGTTCACACATACGATATTTACAAAGAAGGCTTATCTACCGAAAAAGTTGGTACCCGCGAGTTTGCCGATGCTGTTATTGCCCGCGTAGGCCAAAAGCCTACCAAGTTTAAAGCCATAAGCTACGCTACCGCTAAAGAGCCTATGAACCTTAAACCGGTTGTACGTAAAAGCCTAGGTAAAAAAGAAATTGTGGGTGTTGATGTATTCTTCCACCACAAAGGCACAACAGCCGAGCTGGTTGCTGCGCTAACGCCTGCTAATACTGATGGGTTAAGCTTTAAAGTAATTACCAACCGCGGTACCGAGGTATGGCCGGGTGGTAATGTAGAAACCTTTTGTACCGACCACTACGTGGTGCGTTACATAGGTAACAGCCCGCTTAACCACAAGGATATTGTTGGCCTTTTAGACCGTGTTAGCAATACCGGCCTCGACTTTATTAAGATTGAAAACCTTTGCTCTTTTGATGGCAAAGACGCTTTCTCTTTAGGTAGAGGTAAATAATTTAGCATGATTTTTATGGGTGGAGGGATGTACAGTATTACTGTACGTCCCTTTATCTTTTTATAGGTTTACATATATTTAGTTTATGAAAAAGTACCTGTGCTTATTACTTACACTACTGTCGCTTACAGCTACAGCCCAAACCACCCTGTTTAGCACCGCCTATGGCAACCATGCCAACCCGGCGGTTATATTTATGCACGGTGGGCCGGGGTACAATGCGGGTAATTTCGAATACTCTACTGCGGAAGAACTGGCAGGTAAAGGCTTCTATGTAATTGTATACGACCA
>JAIXUZ010000142.1 GCA_027483285.1 Bacteroidota bacterium | reverse complement strand
TAGTGGTTTACAGGAGTGTTGGCATCGGCAGTAAGGCTAAACGTTCCATTAGCATTGCCTGTAACAGGTATCACACCAACGTTATCGGTAGTATTGTTAAGGGTAACCATGCCGCCCGAGCATACTAACGAGCCTGTAGCTGCAATAGTAGCGCTGTGGCCGCTGTTCAGGTTGCCAAAGGTTACATCAACGGTTTCGCCCGCATCTATGCGGCCATTGTTATTGCCTGCCGCATCGTTAACAGTAAACGTTGGTACTGATAATACAGGCGCGTTGAGCATTACGCTGGCGTATGCTGTCCAGTTGTTGCTTCCGTCGTTCATTTCCAAATCAAAGTTTACCAATGTCTGGTCGGCCACATCATCGGCTACCGTAAAGGCAAACGCAGGACTCATACTGGTAGCAACGTTTGGCAGTACCGCTGATACGCTGTAAACACTATCAGTAACCTCTACATTGGCATTGGTAGAGCGTAGTTTAACGTTTACCGCGCCTGATGCCGCATTCCCCACATTGTTTAGCGATATGTTCATGCCTATGCCTTCTGCATAATCAGCCTGTCCGTTATTATTACCGGGGTTGTTATCAATCAGTTGGTTGCCTTGTAGCACCACATAAGGGCCGGTGCTAGATGTAACCAATACATTGCCAAGGTATGGCATGGTGTTAAATGCCGTTGCCGTAACACGCACAGTATCGGTAGTGCTGATAGGAGTTATGCTAACGTTGGCAACACCGCCTGCTACATAGGCTGTACCCAGTATGGTGTTGTTTTGGGTTATGGCAACCAGCGCTCCATCGGTGTTGCAGGTAATAGCCAGTGCGCTGGTACCTATTGGCGTTGTTGGCGTGTGCGATGCAAGCAACTGCGAAGGGTCGGCCGTGCGCACCATTACTGTTGGGTCGCCAAAGCAATGCCAGGTGTCCGTCATTTCAGCGCCGGCGCTGCCATACACATCGTTCATATATATACAGCCGTTAGTGGAAATTGCACCAAAAGTGCGGCCCGCAGAGTTAGGTATAGTTCCTCGTAAAATATTTACCATGGCATCTTGCCCTGCCATAGGAGGGTTCCAGCTTTGATTAATAGATGACATATAAACAGAAATAGCGCCTGTTGGAGAACCATTGTTGGTAGCCCGCATCCATTTTTCAGCAAAACATTCTCCATTGTCAAACTCGCCGTTTACACAAGCAACCGACCAAATAAATGGCCATATATCGGTATTGGTAAGTGAAGAAATATTAGAGTTTTGAAAGCCCGTTGAACCCCAGCTGACAGAAGAGCCATGGCCGGTATAGTTAATAATGCCTGTTCCTGCATTTACCTCTGCTACAATGGCCGATGCTGAAGGGTCGCCCGGAGCGTCGTTGCCAACACCGCTATGTGTACCATCGTAAAACTCGCCATAATCAACATAAGTAAATGTGCTTAAGTTATTGCGGATAACACGTTGGTGTTCCCAGTCCATTTCGTTATTGTCGCCGGGGCCTTCGTTAGATGCAATAGTTGTTTGATGGTCGAAACGGGTGTTGCCCATTGGCGGGTTCATCTCATATTTAAGCACCTTGGCAACCTGCGTATTTACGTGGGTAATGTTTTCTGCAGAAAAGCGGCCAACAATAATCTCGCTATAAGAGTCTGCTCCTACTAAGTAGCCATACGACGGGTCTGACTTGCCGCCCGATTGGGTGGGAGATGTTACCTGGGCCAAATCGCCTACCAGCAATACATACGACAGGTTGTGATTGTTGTAGTAGTTGGTTATGTAAGTTTTTATTGCTGATGATGTATTGCCTATTGATGTTACACTAACAATTTCGGTAGGTATGCCTTTACGTATTTTCCAGTCGATATAAGGCTGCATGGCGCCCATAAACGCAGAATCGGAAATAATTAGCAACGAACCTGTTTCAACAACCGGGGTAGATTTTTCTGTAATAAGGTTAACAAAATGGTTTTTATACAGTGCCGAGAATTCACTGTCGGGGTGAAGTATTGGGCTGGTTTGCTCATTTACACCAACACCCGGTGCGCTGCTAACAGTAACGGTTATAGAAGTTATAACACGCAATATTTTGGTTACAGGGTTGTATTGAAACGGGCGGATGTGCAATGCCTGCCCACGGTAATCGCGGAACACATAAGGAGCATCAAGTTCGGCCTGGTTGGCAGGAAAAAACGCATCGCTGTTATAGTCTAATCCTCTCCAGTACGGAACATCCTCTGGTTCTGTGGTGCGCTTCAGGTTGCCTTTGCTTGGGGCAATCTCCATATTAGCCACATCGGTATACTGCACATCGGTAACCGTAACCTTTGTATTTCCTGCATTGGGGATAATAATGGGCGCTGTAATTTGTGGTAAATCGGGTGTGCCTTTTACCAGCATAGGGTGTGCCCCTTCCATCTCAATTACATAAGCGGGGCCGTAATTAGTTTGCACGCTTTTTGGCGTGTACGTTGTCATATCAAACCTCAAAATAGTTTGGCCAACAGCGGGCGAAACAACCGTTAGGTTATAATCTTTTTTGTCTTTAAGCTGCACATTAAAATAATGCGATGGCATGGCTGGTATACTATGCGGAACAACCGGGTTGCCGTTGCCAATTTGCGCTGTTGCGGCAGAATTTACCGTTCCAACTGCAACAAAAAGAAAAAGAACTCGCTTAAGTGAGTGGAAATTGTTTTTCATAAAAAACTATTTGTGCTGCTAATGTACTTTATTCTTTCAAAAAAGCAAATACTCAACAGGGGGGCATTCTTACATGGCCTTTTCCTCTTTGTGTTCACTATCAACGCATTAGCACAACGCCCTTCCGACTTTTTTAAAACCACCGAAAATAACTATGGTGCTTTAGAGAACGGTGCTACCCTTTTATCGGTATTTACCTTTACTAACCCGGGGGCTAAAAACCTTTATATTCTCAGCGCCAAAGGCAGCCGTGCGGTTACGTTAGAATTCTCTCGCAGGGCTGTTGCTCCCGGCGCTACCGATAGTGTGGTGGTACGTTATACCCCAAGCGCCAAAGGGCCGTTTAAAGAGAGTGTGGAAGTTATTTTAAGTGCCTTAGATAAGCCCGTAAAACTGGAAATATCAGGCAACATAAAAAACTACAACCAGGATTTTTTAACCAGCTGTTTCCGCTTTGGTTCGTCTAACACTCCCGGTGTATTCCGTTTTGAGCATACAGGTACTGTGATTGATGCCGTTACCGGCAAGCCCATTGTGGGGGCAACCATTCAGTTGGTAGATATTGGCGGCATACGTGGCGACCTTAAAACCAACCGCAGCGGCACCTACAGCAAAGAGGTTACACCGGGGCTGTATGAGTTTGTAGTTACCGCACCCAACTACATTGGCGTGTACCACGAGCAGTACATAAACCCGCAAAAGCCCGATGTGGTATTTAAGCTGGAGCCTCTTAAGCCCGAAGAAATTGCGGTGCTTACTACCCCTGTGCAAGAGCCTATTGCCGAGATTCCTGAGCCGGGCAGAACGGAGCCAAATCCTCCCGTTAAACCAGAAAAGCCGGCCAAACCAACAACCCCTCCTACTCCACCTGCGCTGGTTAAACCTGTGGCTAAAGAGGGCGAGCTATCGTACGACGAATACAGGCCTAACAATGTGGTGTTTTTGATAGATGTTTCGGGCTCTATGAAAGATTCGCTAAAGCTGCCTTTGTTGAAGCAGTCGATGATAAACCTGCTGGGTACTTTACGCCCTATAGACCGCTTAGCTATTGTTACCTATGCCGATGGGACCAATATCGTACTATCGTCTACCCCGGTTACCGATAAAGCCCGCATACAGGGTATTATTGATGGGCTAACCGCAGCTGGAAAAACCGAAGGCGGCAAGGGTATGAAAAAGGCCTACCGTGTGGCCGAGAGCAATTTTATCCCCGATGGCAACAACCAGATTATCCTGGCTACCGATGGTGCTTTCTCCAGCCTGGGCGAAGAAGAGGGCGAGCTTAACCGCCTGATTGATGCGGGCGTGCGTGATGGTATATCCCTTTCTATACTCGGTTTTGGCAACAAAAAATATGCCTTAGAAACCATGCAGAAGTTTGCCAAACAAGGCAACGGCAGCTACCATACCATCCTCACCAAAGAAGACTCACAAGGGGTGTTGGTTGATGAAATTAAGAGCAGGAGTAGGAAGTAAGTAGTTTTAGTCTCCCTTTAAATAAAGGGAGTACCTCTGGCCTTGTGCCAGAGGGGAGGGATTTTTAATGTCGAAAACTTATATATGTAGCCGGCTAATAAACGTATTCTTTCCAAAACATAAAGCTTCATATTAAGATAATTCCCCCTTTAAATAAAGGGGGAAATTCTATTTCGGTATTAACCGAAATAGAACGGGGGATTTTTAGCCGAACAAACTATTCTTATTTTTGACCCATGCGTATGTTGCCTTATAACCAATCATTAAAAGATTTTTCCAGACAGTTGAGAAACAACAGCACACTCTCCGAAGTGCTTCTCTGGCAATATCTAAAAAGCAGACAAATGCACGGCTTTTTGTTTTACAGACAAAAGCCAATTGATCGGTATATAGTTGATTTTTATTGCCCTAAGCTGCGTTTGGTAATTGAGGTTGATGGTGATAGCCACAATACTGATGAAGCAATGGTTAATGATACTGCAAGGGAAGAAATCCTAAGCAATATGGGGCTTAATTTCCTGCGGTACGATGACTTGGAAGTGAAGAAAAACATTGGAAATGTCTTACTATCAATAGAGGATTTTGTATTGGCTAAAAAATAGCATCGGATTAAAAATCCCCCTTCCTGTTTTTGATTCACATCAAAAACAGAACACCCCCTTTATTTAAAGGGGGAATTACTTAATTCTCACAAAGCGCATCATTACCTCTTTCCTTTCTTCTCTACAACCAATCCTTCTTCGTCGAATTTGCGTATGTCGATAAGGATTTCCCACTCCAGCTCAGGCACAAAATCATCTGTTTCCAGGTCTGATGTATCAATCTTATACAGCTTGTTTTCGTAAACAAAAACAGCGCTGTCATCGTCGTAATCTTCATCGTCAATCTCTGCCTCAACAATGGCCGCTGCATTAAACACATGGCATAACTTACGGGCAATAAATATCTCGCGCTCACCGGTTGGCTCACCAGGAAAGTCCCAGAATATAATCTGCGTATCAAAATTACGGCCCGTATGGGTTACCGATACTGATATGTATTCGCCATTAGGCGCGTACTCTTCATCCACCCTTTCCTGAAAAACCAGCTTAGGGAACATTGTATTTAATTCAGCTTCAACTTGAGCGTATTCAACGTGCTTATCAAGCAGTATAGACGACACGAACATAGACATAGGTTAACTGTTTTTAGGGGTATATATACAAACGTTTTTAGGCTCGGTAAAAAAGTCGAGGGCAAAAAAGCCACCCTCCCTACCTACTCCCGAATTCTTTACTCCGCCAAAAGGCGTGCGCAAATCGCGCAATAGCCAGGTGTTCACCCAAACTATCCCGCTCTCTAATTTATTAGCCACACGGTGGGCTGTGTGCAGGTTATTCGTCCATACCGTAGCGGCAAGGCCATAGCCTACACCATTAGCCATAATAAGGGCTTCATCTTCCGTATCAAAGGGTATCAACGTAACCACAGGGCCAAATATTTCTTCCTGGTTAGTGCGGCAATCGTAAGGCAGGCCCTCAATCACCGTAGGGGCCACAAACCAGCCGTCGGAATTGTGCCCGCCAGGGTATACACGCTCACCTCCGCAAAGTATGGTGCCTCCCTCCTCTTTAGCAAGGTCAATATAACCCAGCACTTTATCCATGTGCTGGCGCGATACCAACGCCCCCATAAATGAGTCGGCGTTTAATGGGTCGCCCACATGCAACGCGCTTACTTTGGCAACAAAAGCATCTTTAAACTTAGCGTACAGGCTGCGCTCTACAAATATGCGTGAGCCGCAAAGGCAAATCTCTCCCTGATTTAAAAACGATGAGCGGACGGTGGTATCAAGCATCCGCTCAAAGTCGCAATCGGCGAATATAATGTTAGGGTTTTTACCCCCCAATTCCAGCGATAGTTTCTTAAACATAGGTGCTGCCACACGGGCAATATCGGCCCCTGTTTTAGTGCCTCCGGTAAACGATACCGCTTTTATTTTTGGGTGCGATGTTATCGATGCACCCGCTTTATACCCATAGCCGTGTACAATATTCAATACACCGGCAGGCAGGCCTGCATCGCTGCAAATTTGGCCCAGCTTGTGGGCTGTATAAGGTGTTAGTTCTGATGGTTTAGCCACCACACAGTTGCCTGCGGCTATGGCGGGGGCTATCTTCCAGGTAAATAAATACAAAGGCAGGTTCCATGGCGATATACAACCCACAACCCCTATGGGGTGGCGCAGGGTGTAGTTTATCGCCGTATCGCCCGTAGCGTATGCATTGGTAGCATAGTGTAAAATAGCCGTGGCAAAAAACTGAAAGTTATCCCGTGCACGGGGAATATCAAGTTGCTTACAAAGCCACAAGGGTTTGCCGCTGTCTTCACTTTCTGCATCGGCCAGTTCGTCGAGGTTGTCGGCAATAAGCTGCGCTATTTTCAGCATTATCTCGCTGCGCTTTTCCACTGGTGTTTTAGACCATACAGGAAAAGCAGCTTCGGCCGCTTTTACAGCCAGCTCCACATCATGTTCATCACTATCGGGCACGGTAGAATATACACTGCCACGGGCAGGGTTGTAATTCTCAAAATACTGGCCACCCACAGGCGCCACATACTTTCCGTTTATATAGTTTTGAATAGATAGCATTGCCGGTTATTTTCTTGTAAGCTTAACAAAAGCCATGTCTTTTGTGGCTTTTAGCACTACTCCTTTTTTTGATGATTTACCCCAGGGAATGTTCTTAACTTCAATGCTATAGGTAAAGCCCATAGCATCCTGACGTGCAGTTAAAAAATCAGCCACTGCGTTTTTAAACGCGGGGTCTACCAAATACTCATTAACCCCCGATTGTATATACAGCTCCGACTTTAGTATCTCCATATTAAACGGGCTATCCAGTTTACTACCGGCCACGTATTTAAAAGCGGCAAGGTCTAAATTGGCAGAATTTCCACCCAACGCCACGGCCAAAGAATCTACATAGCGGAGGTATTTCTCGGGGAAGTTGTAAATCTTATCGGGTGTATGCCCGCGCAAGGCATGACCAATAAACAGTGGGAACATCTGTTTATCTTTCTTCATAGCATGGGCAAAACTATCGCCCAGCCTATGCAGGTAAATGCCTTTGTGTTTAATATCTTTTGCTGCTTTTATTTTACGAATAGACTTGTTTCGAGCCTTAGATGCGCTGCGGCCTGTAAGTGCATGCCACAAGCCCTGGCGCCAGGGCCATAACCATGTGCTACGGCTTTTAATATGGTTGCCTTGTGCATCGGTAATGTCATCGGGCCACTCGGCAAAATAAGCCAGTTGGCGAGCCATCGATGTGTCTTTCAATACCAGATACGCCATTAACCTAACGCTCCAGTAATGGCCGTCGCGCTCGTACAAAACCTTGGCGCCACCGCTGTTGCCCGCACTTGCGTTAAGCGCAATACCAACTATGGCTACCATAAAAACGACTATCTTTTTCATTGATTGTATAATAAACAAAGGTAACATAATCTATTCTCCCTTTTATGCCCTACAAACCTCTTTTCTTTCTCCCACGGTTGAAACCGTGGGCTATATTTCACGTTCTTCATTTTTATTATGTTTGAAAAAAGAATTGTTCAATGCCGCATTCCTACAACAAAATTTGGTTACATGTTATCTTCTCTACCAAAAACTGGCAGCCACTTATTATCCAACCTGCAGAAAAACGTATTTATGGCTTTCTTATCAATGAATTAAAGGAGATGGGCTGCCCTGTAAGAATTGCAAACGGCATGCCCGACCATGTGCATTTGTTATTTCTTCTAAACCCAAACAGGGCTTCCGCCGATGTTATAAAACAAATAAAAGGCTCAAGCGCACGTTTTATTAACCAGGAAAAAATTACCCCTTTCGAATTTGGATGGCAAACCGGATATGCTGCTTTTTCCGTTAGTGAGTCGCAACTGGATAAGACATATTACTATATCAAAAACCAAAAAGAACATCATCAATATAAGGCATTTGAAGAAGAATATAAAGAATTAATTGAGCTTTATAAGGCTACAGAAAGCTAATTTAACCCCATATATAGCCCACGATTTCAATCGTGGGTAAAAAGACCCCCCTTTATTCCAACTCGCTAAAAACCTCCTCATTCCAGCGCTCTAAACCGGGCAAAATAACATCGGCAAAAGCAAACTTGGGGTTGGTGGTGTCGGTATGGCTGGGTACGGCAACAGCCTTCATTTTGGCGGCTTTGGCTGCCAACAGGCCATAAAAGCTGTCTTCAAAAACAATACATTCTGATGGGTCTACGCCCAACGCTTTGGCTGCATTTATAAATACCGCCGGGTGGGGCTTACCATACTCTTCAAACTGGGCAGAGTATAGCCCCTGAAAATAATCGGCAACACCCAATCCTTTTACCGCGTTTTGAATTATTGCAAGGTGAGATGATGATGCCACCACCATAGGGATATTCCGTTGACTGAAAAAATCGAGCGTTTGTAACACACCCGGCATAGGCTTGGCATGGCTGTTTAGCAACTCTATCATACGGGCTACCACACGTTCTGCCAGTTCGGAAATTGTTACATCTTTCCACGGGTGCTTTTGGTACCAGTATTTTACAGCTTCGTCTATGCGGTAGCCCTGCGTTTCCATACACTGCTCGGCAGTAAGCATAAGGCCCACGGTGGCAAACAGTTCCATTTCGGCTTGTTGCCAAAGGGGTTCAGAATCTACCAGTAAGCCGTCAAGGTCAAAAATGGCGGCTTTAATCATTAATACGGTATGGGGTTTATAAGGTCGGCGGCTTCGTTGCTCATTATCTCTGTAAAGCCAGAGCCATCAATATTAATACGAGCCAACGAAAATGGTTTTTGCCCGTTTGCACGGTACTGCAGATAAAGATAACTGCCGTCTTCAGACCAGGCGGGTACTAAATACGCTGCTCCATCGGCACGCAACACCACGGTGTTGTCATCGGCAAAGCTATACCTGCGCAGGTTAGTATTTTCAAACAGGTTGGTTGGTGTAATGGCGGTGCCAAATACAAGGTAATTGCCATTGGGCGAGAATGCCGGGTTTTCGTCCCACCAGGTATCGTTGGTAATGCGCACCTCATTAAACAAAGCCCACACGTTGGTGTCTAAATCGGCCACAAAAATTTCCTGCTTAAACACGCTGCCCGAAGTGATATTGTCAGGAAAAGCAGAGTAGGTTATTTTAGTGCCTGTGGCATCAACCGAGGGGCAAGAGAACAAGCCTACCCTGTCGCTTAGCTGAATTGGCGCTGTGCCGGCAGTGTCGGCTACAAAAAGGTGCCAGCGGTAGTTGTTGTCGTCGTCGGGGTCTTGCAATTCTGCTGCCATAACAATATGCTTACCATCGGGGTGCCAGTTGGCATAACCTTGTGCGCGCCAGTTGTATTGGCCTTTATCAATTAGTTTTTTGCCACCCGTACCATCGATGTTAAACATCCAAAGCTCAGCATTGGTGTAGTCATTGTCTTTAAAAAAGTTATTTATGCCTGATTTGTAGCAAATGAATTTTTGCCTGTCGGGCGACAAGCGCACCCACCAGTAATCAAAAGATGCGTCGTTAATTACCTGTATCAGCGAGCCGTTACGCTTAGTAAAAATCTGGAATGGCCCTTTTTCTGTAGAGCTGTAAAACAAGGTATCAGCTACTGGTGATAGTAATACAGTTTCATTTTCGGGTAGCGAGTTTTCGCACCCAACCATTGCCAATGCAGCAAAAAGTATATAAAAAAATGTTTTTCTCATTTTATAGAGTGCTAAAATAGGGAGAGATTTGCTACAAGCCTATGTTTATCCGCAATTATTCTGCTATTACCCTTTCAATGACCTGTTCTATAAGCCCTTCCATTTTAGGTTTGTACTGGGTGCTAAAGCGTTTGGTTACCCTGTTAGCCACTATTAAACAAATAGTTGCGGCGCTATGGCCCAGTATTCCGGCAAGGGCGTAAATACCCGATGTTTCCATTTCATAATTACACAGCTTCATACCGTTATAGTCAAAGGTTTCAAACCCGGTATTGATGTCGGGATAGCGCAGCGGCGCCCGCAAGCGCCTGCCCTGTGGGCCGTAAAACCCATTGGCGGTAACGGTTATCCCCGCATTATTGCCGGGCAAAAGCAGGTTAGTTAACCTTTCCGACCCTTTAAAAGCAAAGGGGTACGCCAGTTCGCTGCCCCAATCAAGGTTGCTGGCAAAGTATTCAGCCAGGGCCTCTTCTTCTTCGCTAGGCGTAAAATCATAGAAATTAGCCATCCCATCTATACCCATAGCGTATTTAGATACCACATAGGTATCGGGCTCTATAGTAGCGTGCAAAGCGCCCGATGTACCAATGCGTATAATATCAAGCGAGGTGTGTTGCTCTTTTACCGTGCGGTTTTGCAAATCTATGTTTACCAATGCATCCAGCTCGTTGAGCACAATATCGCAGTTGTCTGTTCCAATGCCCGATGATATTACTGACAGCCTCTTCCCTCCTATCGACCCTGTATGCGTTATAAACTCGCGGCTTTGAGTTTTAAAATCTATACTGTCAAAATGCTTTGATACCTCGGGTACACGACCTGGGTCGCCCACCAACAAAATGGTGTTGCCTATATTTTCGGGGAGCAGGTTTAAGTGGTACACAGCACCTTCGGGTGTCAATACCAGTTCTGAACTCTCAATGCGTTCCATACTTTCGCTTTGGGGTAAAAGTAGGAAAAAACTATTACCGTGGTTTCTTTTTCGGCGTTACGAAAACAGCCCTTTCTTTTGTGGCACCTTGCTTTTTATCCACTCCTTTTGATTGGGTGTCAGGCTTTTTAATGGTATCAGGTATACATTAGTGCGGTTGGGGTATAAGTATAAATACCCACGCATCTCCTGCCTTTTAACTATGTTCCGCCACGCTGTAATGCCCTGGCTACCATCGGTAACAGCGTTAATATTATCGTCGCTAAAGGTATAAGTAATACCATGTTGCAAAGCAGGGCTTTTCTTGTAAATACGCGCCGCCGAAATAGCCATTAAAGCCGGCAGGCCCACAAAATAGAAAAGAGGCAAGAATACCATCGACCTGTCGAAATAATCGGGACTTTGGGCAAAAATGCCCAACAACAAATACATTGCCATTATTATAACCACCACAATAAAAAATGGCCTGCGTACAAAACGCGTTAGTATTAATGTTATGTATTGCCCAAGGGTAAATTTAACCTGTATGGTAAACGGCTCCATATATATGTTATTGCTGCTTAAGAATCTTTAAGGTGGCAACTCCAAGCCCCTCCACATTAAGGCGAAGCATGTATATACCTGCTGCCAGTTGTGGCAGCGGGTTATCAAAACGGTTTATACCCGATACTGATTGGGTTGTGCTTGACGATACCAGCTTGCCATACATATCAAACAACTGTATGGTTGTATTGGCCGATGCTTTAGCTGTCCACTGTAGATGAATATTGTCTGTAAACGGGTTGGGGTAAGCCATTGCGCTCAATACATTATTTTCTACCACCGATAGTGCGCAAGGGTTAACATACGGCCCGCCGGGCGACCCTTCGGGGCAACCGGCAAACCAGTTGGTACCTACGCTCATGTTGCCTGTTTCACTAAGCAGTTCAAGGGTATAACCTACGCCGTCGGGCGTTAGTGGCCATGGAGTTTCATCGTTATAGCGGACTGATGCTACCAGCTTGCCCGTTTGGTCATACAACCTACATGCATCGCCACTGCCGCTTAACCCTGATAAGATTGGCCCTGTTTTATTGGTAACCGATGCATGCCTATTGGTAAAAAGGGTGTTGTCTTTAAACAAAACCAAATAGCCGTTAGCGGGTAAAATAGTGCCGCCTGGTATGGTATAAGGCAGGGTATCTTTATCATCTAAAAACTTGTAGTTGCCAATAGCAATGGGGTTTGCTGTGGTATTATGTAACTCTACCCAATCGTCAGCGTCGGCTATTGGAGATGAGTTGTAGTTAATTTCGCTAAACACAATAGGGTAATTGCAGGGGGTGTAAGCCACTCCCGGCGAACCGCCCACACAACCCGGAAACCAATTGGCAGGGTCGCTTAGGTTGTCTGCGGGGTCGGCAAGTTCCAGCGTAAAACCAAGGCCATCGGCGGCGTTGCCCCAGCCGGCGCTATCGCTGTAGGCCATGTTGCATACGGGGTTATTCAGGTTATCAAATATGTTTATCTGGTCGCCACTGTTGCCAAGGCCAAAGTTAAAACCACCGCACACGTTGGTAACCTGCGGGTATTGCTGCTGAAAAAGGAATAAATTCTCACACAGTACCAAATAGCCATTGGCAGGTATCGTAGTGTTTTGTGGTATGGTGTATGAGTCGATTATCTGGTTGTCCCTAAATATCCACCCGTCAACGTTTATGGGCTGTGCTGTGGTGTTGTGCAGCTCAAACCAATCGCCGCCGTTAATGCCAATATCGCTATGGTAGTTTACCTCGCTTATCACAATGTTAGCCCCTCCGTTTATACTTTGGTTAATCGTTTGGGCTTCAGAACTTAAAAAACTTAGGTAGAAAAAAGCGAACAGTAAATAGTTTTTCATCAAATAATCTCGTTAATAAAACAAATTTAGCCTATTTAACATTAAAATAACATTGATAAATGATTTGTTTTAAGTTTTGAAATATTGTAACTTTATGTCAACCACTAAAAATCAATACTATGAAACACGAAGACATTAAAATAATAGTAGTACCTACCGATTTTTCTGAAACCGCCGATGTGGCTATTAACCACGCCGTTAAGCTGGCTAAACTTTATGGGTCAGAAATACATTTGGTACACGTTTTAGAGGCATATACCGCCAACGTAAATATTCCTGAATTTAAAGAAGTAGATGCCGTTATTGTTAACCTTTTTGAAAAGGTAGAACAAAAACTGCGCGCCTTTGGCGATAAACTGAGCCGCGAAAACCATATTAAAGTAGTAGTGCACGCTGCTACTGGCAGCATAAAAGGCAAAGTGGTAAACTACGCTAAAAAAGCAGGTGCGGGGCTTATTGTTACCGGAACCCACGGCGCATCGGGCTTCCGAGAGTTTTTTATGGGTAGCAACTCTTACCGTATCGTTTCAGAAGCGCCATGCCCTGTTATATCGGTAAATAGCAAACATGCTGAGCCTGAGTACAAAAAAATTGTATTACCTATTGATAGTTCTCCTCCATCGCGCCAAAAGGTGGTATATGCCGTAGACCTTGCCAAACGTATGGGTGCCACTATTTACCTTGCCGAGCTGGTTAGCAACCTTGATGCTAATGACAAAGCCAAGCTTAACCAAAAAGTAAAGCAGGTGCAAGAGTACCTAACCAAGCATGGCATAGAGCATATTACTAAAGAAATAAAAGGCGCCAACCTGGCATTGCTTACGTTGAACTTTGCAACAGCAGTAGATGCCGACCTTATTGTAATGATGACGGAACAGGAGCCTAACGTTTCAGGCTTGTTTATGGGCCCATTTGCCCAGCAGGTGGTAAACCATAGCAACATACCGGTTATGAGCATACGCCCCGAAGAACACCCAGAGAACGTACACTTCTCTGGTAGCGGCGGATATTAATCTTGCTAATGGACAATTGTTAAAATCTGACAGTTTGATGGGGTTTTTAATTCTTTCAGTTGTCAGATTTTAATTTTACGCCAAATTGTATGCAAGCATACGTTTTTTAGTACGGTTTTTGCTGTAAGGCGTTTGTAAACCTTATTCTTACCATGACATTCAACTACATTGTTTTAGCAGTGCCTTTTTTTGTACTGCTTATTCTACTTGAAATTTACGCGGCGTACAAACGCAACATGAAGGGCTATTACCGCCTGCAAGACTCGCTTACCAGCCTTAGTATTGGCATTGGCGAGCAGGTAATTTCTGTTTTTAGCAAAGTAGGTGTGCTGTTTTTATATACCTATATTTATGAGCATACGGCTATTTTCCATTTTGAATTTAATGTGATTAACACCATTATCCTGCTCTTTCTTTTCGACTTTATTTTTTACTGGGCGCACCGCTGGGGGCACGAGATTAACTTTATGTGGGCAG
>JAIXUZ010000090.1 GCA_027483285.1 Bacteroidota bacterium | reverse complement strand
GTGTAGGTATAGTCTTTAGAGCCTTCAACGGTGCCATCTGCTGCAATAGCGGCAGTATACCCGGCGGTTGTAATGCCATTTACCAAGCCGTTATACTCGCTAAGGTTATCGGTTTTGTAAGTTAATGTTGCTCCTAATATGCCGAAAACAAAATCCATAGAGCGGCCATTTAACGCGTTGGCCGGCAAGGTATCTGCCCTAAAAACGTAATGGGTAAAGGCATATTTATGCGAGCTATCGGCAAAGGCAAAGCCCTGTTTAAGGGCCATGTCTTTAACACAGGCTAAATCGAAACAGGTGGTGTACTGTTTAAGGGCATCAAACGAAAGTTGAGCCTTGGCATTTGTTATACAAATAACCAGCAATAAAACTACAAGGGTTCTTTTCACAATGCTAGTGTAGCAATTATTAATGGGAAAAACAAAACCGAGGCTATAACCTACGGCTAAGTTTTTCAACCATAACGTTTTTCCAGGTGGCAAAATCGCCGGCAATAATGTGCTCTCGGGCCTGCCCAACAAGCCAAAGGTAAAAGCCCAGGTTGTGAACGCTGGCTATTTGCGGGCCAAGTAACTCTTCTGAAGCAAACAGATGGCGCAGGTAGGCTTTGGTGTATTGGGTGTCAACATACGTAATACCGGCAGGGTCGATAGGAGAAAAATCCTCTTTCCACTTCTGGTTGTTTATGTTGATGATGCCCTCTGTAGTGTACAACATGCCGTGGCGGGCGTTGCGGGTAGGCATTACACAGTCAAACATATCGATGCCATTGGCTATACCCTCTAAGATATTAGCGGGGGTGCCCACGCCCATAAGGTAGCGGGGTTTATCTTTAGGCAGAATAGCGCAAACCTGTTCGGTAATCTCGTACATAATCTCGTGCGGCTCGCCAACAGAAAGTCCGCCGATGGCATTGCCGGGGCGGTTTTGGGCGGCTATAAACTCGGCACTTTGGGCGCGTAGATCGGCATAGGTGCTGCCCTGCACAATGGGGAACAGCGTTTGGTAGTAGCCATACAAAGGCTCGGTACTGTCAAACCGCTCTATGCAGCGGGTAAGCCAGCGGTGGGTCATCTCCATGCTTTTGCGGGCATACTCATACTCGCAGGGGTAAGGGGTGCACTCGTCAAAGGCCATGATGATATCGGCCCCAATGCGGCGCTGGATGTCCATCACCCCCTCGGGGGTAAACAGGTGCTTGCTGCCATCAATATGCGAGGCGAATTTGGCTCCCTCTTCGGTAAGCTTGCGTTGGGCAGCTAAGGAGTATACTTGGTAGCCGCCACTATCAGTAAGTATTGGGCGATTTACCCCGATAAACTTGTGCAGGCCGCCAGCTTTTTGTAGAATATCAAGGCCTGGACGAAGGTACAGGTGATATGTATTACCCAAGATTATCTGGGCTTTGATATCGTTCTCAATCTCGCGGGTGTGGACAGCTTTAACAGAGCCCACGGTGCCCACGGGCATAAAAATGGGAGTTTGTATTTGGCCATGGGCGGTTGTAACTACACCAGCGCGGGCATTGCTTTTACTATCAGTAGTAACTAAAGAAAATGTAAGACTCATTGTGGCAAAGATAATTCCAATTGGTGAATTAGCCGATTAGCGAATTAGCACATGGTAAACAGTTAATTAGAATTACAGGTTAGATTGTTAAAAAAATGGCAAAAATTACGTGCCCTTGTACACTACCAAACCATACTTTTGCACGATTGTAGGCATGGAACAGTTTTTCGATTTTACATTTTCACCGTTAATGGTGGTGCTTGGCGCTCTAGGACTGGTGTTTCTTATCCAATTGTACTATTACCTTGGGGTTTTTACCAAGCTGACAGGCTACAAAAAGAACGATGCACCTGCTAACCAGCAGCCGGTATCTATTATTATATGTGCTAAAAACGAGGAGGATAACCTGATGAAGCACCTGCCGCTCATCTTAAACCAAAACTACCCTAAGTTTGAGGTAATTGTGGTTAACGATTGCTCATGGGACGAAAGCTACGAGCGTATGCTCCGCATGCAGCCCGATTATCCGCACCTGGAGATTCGCAACATTGCCATAAACGACCATTACGAACACGGTAAAAAGTTTGCCCTTTCAATTGGGATTAAGGCTGCTAAATACGAGCAGTTATTATTGACTGATGCCGATTGCCGCCCTGCTTCGGCCGATTGGCTTGCACTAATGCAACGTAACTTTACCGATAAAAAGGATATTATTTTGGGCTTTAGCCCTTACGAGCGTGGCAAAGGCTTTTTGAATAAAGTTATCCGTTACGATACCATGCTTATTGGCATACATTACCTAACACAGGCCCTGCGTGGCAAAACCTATATGGGCGTGGGGCGTAACCTTAGTTACGAGAAAGAGCTATTCTTCAATGTAAAAGGCTTTGCATCGCACATGCATGTTATGAGTGGTGATGACGATTTATTTATACAGGAAGTGGCCACCAAAACCAATGTGGCTATTGAGATTGACCATAACGCACACACCCTTTCGGCACCTAAAAAAACCTGGGCCGACTGGTTTACCCAAAAGCGCCGCCATATTAGCACCGCGCCACTTTATCCTGTCTCAACTCGATCGTTTATAACTACGTATTTTGTTTCTACTGCATTGTTTTACTTGTTGTTAACAACCCTTGCGGTATTTTTATATAACTGGCCAATTCTTATTGCAGTATTTTTAGTACGTTTGGTAATAATGATGGTGGTACTAGGTAACTGCGCTAAAAAACTGAACGAGAAACCCCTTGTTGGGTATATTCCGTTGCTTGATTTAGTGATGCTTATTGTGTACCCGTCAATTTCGGTATCAAAATTGCTTGTCAGAAAGAACAAATGGAGCTAGGATCAAATTTATCGGCCAAGGCCGTATATGATTATAATTTGGTACGCCGTGCCGTAGAAGGTGGCGACCAAAAGGCTTATGCTGAACTGATGGGCCGCTACCGCGACTCGGTATACTTTATGTTGCTTAAAATGGTTAACAATAAAGATGATGCCGACGATTTAACCATTGAAGCTTTTGGCAAGGCCTTTAAGCGCCTGGAGCAATACACGCCTACTTACGCGTTTAGCACATGGCTGTTTAAAATTGCTACCAACAACTGTATAGACTTTATACGCCGTAAAAAGGCTAATACCTTTTCTATAGATAACCCATATAGCAGCAGCGACGGGGACGAAATGACCATGGAGCTACGCTCTCATGGCCCCGACCCTGAGGAGCAAATGATAAAGCACCAAAAGGAAAAGTTGATGCGCAACGTGGTTGATAAGCTTAAGCCACGCTACCGCCAGTTGGTAGAAATGCGCTATTTCCAAGAGCTATCGTACGAAGAGATTGCTGAGCAGCTAGACCTGCCGTTGGGCACTGTTAAAGCACAGCTATTCCGCGCCCGCGAGTTTTTATTGCAGATTGTAAAGAAGAGCGAAGGGAGTATTTAATTCATAACTGACACCTAACATCTGACAGTTCTTTCAGCTGTCAATTTTTGAGATGTCAGATTTCAATGTCTCTGCCTTACCAGTTTAATCTCTACCCGCCTGTTTTGCTCTTTATTAGTGCCTATGGGAGATGTTTCGCCATAGCCCCACGAGCTTACTGTTGAGTGATGAACCCCTTTGCTAATAAGGTAATCGGCTACTGCTTTGGCGCGGTTTTCAGATAGTTTCATGTTATGCTCGTCACTGCCTACATCGTCGGTATGGCCCCCAACCTCTACACGATAACCTGCAAGGGTTTTAAGGTAACCGGCAACACTGTCTAATGATGGGTACGACTTGTGGAGAATGTCCCATTTATCGGTAGCAAAATAAAGATTAGGGATAGCAAAGGGCCTACCTGATAATGGGTCTGCTTTTACCACCACAGGCGGCGTTTCAGCAGATTGGGTAATACTTAGCGATACATCATCAATATAATAATAGGTATAAGGCTTACGGTCTGTTACTACGCCAGTGGTTTTATCCTTTGCAGGGAATTTGCCTTTACAGGCTGGGACACCAAATGCCCCTAAAACAACGTAATTCTCTCCTCCTAAAGCAGTAAACGAACCCTCTACAGGTAACCAGTTAACGGTATCGGTAAAAGTGGTTAAATCGAAAGTAATATCGGGCCTCCCTTTAATTGATTCGGTGTTGTACCCCAGCATGGGCCTTTTGGTTGGCAGGGTAGAATTATCAGTCAGGAAAATAGCGTGCAAATTGCTGCCGTAATAAAACGATTTATCGGCCAGGCTAACAAACATCCGCAAGCGGTACTTTGCTCCTTTTTTCAGTGGCTCCAACAACTTAACAGACATATATTCTGCATACTCCTTATTAATAGATGCATAGGCAGCTAAGCCTGCATAACTATTACCACTATGCGGATATTGAAACCCAATATCATTAACTGGAATTTCGGCTTTTTGAGTGGATTCCGGGTTGGGTTCAGACTTTTTCTTTTTACCCTCAGGTTCGGGAGTAGTTTTTACGTTGCAGTTAGAAAATACATCTGGTGTGCCTTCTGTTGGCCTGTACCAATATTGTAGCAGGTAAAACTGGTTAAATTCGGCCGGGCAACCACGATAGTGAATAAAGCTGGAATCGGGAATTAGGTTGGTTTGGGCCTGTATAAAGCATGGCAATAATAACATCAACAATAACCACCAACTACCAACCACAAACTGCCAACTAGTCTTCCCCCTCATACATTCCATCAAATATAGCCTTGTATTTTTTCTCTATTACGTTGCGTTTTAACTTCATTGTACTGGTAATTTCATCATCCTCTATGGTGAATGATTTAGGCAATAT
>JAIXUZ010000348.1 GCA_027483285.1 Bacteroidota bacterium | reverse complement strand
GGTCAATAAAAAAGCCCCGGTATTGCTACCAAGGCTTTTCTATAAAACAATTATTAAGGTAATGCGCTTAAGCTAGTTGTTTCTGTAGCTTTTCGGCCAATACGCTTTTAGGTACTGCGCCTACTTGTTTATCTACCAATTGTCCGTTTTTAAAGAACAAAAGAGTTGGGATATTACGTACACCAAACTGAACAGGTATGTTCGAGTTAGCATCTACATCCAATTTACCAATTACGGCTACGCCTTCATATTCTTTGGCAAGCTCTTCAACTATTGGTCCAACCATGCGGCAAGGTCCGCACCATTCTGCCCAAAAGTCAATTAATACGGGTTTATCCGATTTCATTACCAGCTCCTCAAAGTTGGCGTCTGTAATTTCTAAAGCCATTTTGTTACAAATTATAAGTTAGTGTTACTGTATGTATATACAATTAATGAGCCAGTTGGTTTAAACTGGCTTTTTGTCAACTGCTAAGTTACAAACCAAGTGGTAGATTTAGTTAGCTTTGCCGCCTTAAGTTATTAATAAGATGAAAAAACTTGTATTAGCCCTATTATCAGCCGTAACGTTAAGCGTGGCTGCCCAACCTGTTGAAAAAACCTTTTTGGTAGACCCCCTTTCAACACCCCGACAGCATAATGTTGATATGCAACACATGCGCCTGCAGGTAGCTTTTGATGCGCCCGCCGGTAAGGTTATGGGTACAGTAACCCACCTGTTTACCCCGCTGCAAAAGCAGGTTGATACCTTGTTTTTAGATGGGCCTGGCATTACCATAAACTCGGTAAGTGTTAATAATAAGGAGGCTAAATTTAAAACCAATAAAGAGGGCGTAATAATATACTGCCCTACCACCCTAAAGTGGGGCGAGAAAGACAGCGTAAAGATTACCTACGAGGCAATACCGCGCAAAGGCATTTACTTTATAGGCTGGAACGACCCCAACAACCTTGCCCGCAAACAAATATGGACACAAGGCCAGGCAGAAGATAACCGCTACTGGATTCCAAGTTTTGACAGTCAGAATGACAAATTGACTACAGAGGTGATTGTAGATTTTGCAGATGGCTACAAAGTACTATCTAACGGAACACGTTTGGCTAACGGCGTAAAGCAAAAAGATGGCAAAGCACGCTGGCATTACCGTATGAAAAACCCACATAGTGGCTACCTGGTAATGATAGGTATAGGCAAATACGATATTAAAGAGTCGAAAAGTAAGAGCGGTGTACCTATGTATATGTATTACTACCCTGATATGAAGGATAGGGTAGAGGCTACCTATAAGTATAGCGAAGACATGATGGACTTTTTTGAGAACGAGATTGGGGTGCCATACGGCTGGGAGAGCTACTCGCAAATACCCGTTGCCGATTATATGTTTGGTGCCATGGAAAATACCACAGCCACCGTTTTTGGCGACTTTTACCTTATTGATGAGCGTAGCTATTTAGACCGCCCATACGTTGGTACCAATGCCCACGAGCTTGCCCACCAATGGTTTGGCGACCTTGTTACTGCCCGAAGCCTAACCCACCACTGGCTGCAAGAAAGTTTTGCTACCTATTATAATGGTTTGTTTGAAGAAAATGTGTTTGGTAAAGACTATTATAGCTGGGCGCGCCGTGGTGCGGTAAACGCGGCTATAGAAGCATCTAAAACCGATAAATACCCTATTGCATACAGCAATGCCGGTACCACCCGCCATTACCCTAAAGGGGCCCACGTGCTACATATGCTTAAATATGTTGTGGGGTACGAGGAATATAACAAAGGCATAAAATACTACCTGACCCAACATAAATACAAAAACGTAGATAGCGAAGATTTACTTATTGCCTTTCATGATGCCTTGGGCGTGTCGCTGGATTGGTTTTGGGAAGAGTGGGTTTACAAAGGCGGCGAACCTGCCTATAATGTATCATACAAAACGGTAACAGATAATGGAGCCCTGTCTACCATGGTATCGGTAGACCAAACCCATACCCGGAGCAATGTGGTAGGCCTGTTTAAAATGCCTTTTGTTTTTGAGGTGTATTATACTGATGGTACTAAAGACAGCGTGCGCACTACCATAGAAAAAGAACACCACGATGTGCTGATACCTAATAAGGGCGGAAAGAAGATAGCCTTTGTGCTTTTTGACCCTAATAGCAATGTTATGAAGCAGGTGACATTTACCAAAACGGCAGATGAGTATAAGGCACAGGCCGCAGGAGCACCTAACATGATAGACCGCTACGATGCATTGGTTGGCTTACGTTCTACCCCGCTTGATGAGAAGCGCGACTTTTTGATTGAGCGTTTTAGCAAAGAAACATTCCACGCGCCCAAAGCCGAGATTATATCGCAACTGGTTAATGATAACAACCCGGCATCGGTAAACCTGATTAAAAAAGCTCTGGCTGATAAAGATGATGATGTGCGCAAGGCGGCAGTTAATAACCTTAACACCATTAGTGCCGATATGTTGCCCGAGGTGGAGAAGTTGCTAAAAGACCCATCGTATGATTTGGTGGCTATGGTATTAGAAAAGCTGGCGTTTAACAACCCGTCTGGTATTGATATAT
>JAIXUZ010000380.1 GCA_027483285.1 Bacteroidota bacterium | reverse complement strand
TTCAGCAGGTGGCACCAGCGAAAAAGTATCTATTCTTGACTCATTTTCTGGCGATGGTACCAGCCCATGGAGTGCAGCATTTACAAAAAAGGTAACGGTTAATGCCAACGTAGCTAATATTGTTACGGTGCAGTACCGTGTAGCGGCCATATCTGGTACGCCGGGCATAGGTATATACACCACTACCGAAACAGGCCACCACGGCACAATAAGCGCATTTGTACAATAACAACCAGGTATGAAAAAGATAGTTTTAACCTTTAGTATTGTGCTGTTGGGCTGCCTTGCAACCAATGCGCAAAGTAATGCACCGGTAATGGCTGCAGGCAAAGCAGGTAATACACAAACCCAACCCGTTGTGGGGGCTAGTAAGCCCCAAATGGCGGCATATAAACCAGGCAACGCTAATAGAAAAGCAAATACAGCAACATCTGGCACTGCTGCCACATTAACCCCCGCTGCAAAGCAAAAAATGAAACCAATAAGGTTTAAAAAGGGCTAAATAGAACTAAAGTAATTGTAAGGCTATCTAATACAGATAGCCTTTTTTTATCTGCATAAAACAAAATTTGACAGATAACCGTAAGAGAGCCTATATTTACAGATTGATTAGTATTAATTTTACAGTTTAGATAAGATAAAAACATGGCATGTAGCGGATGTAGCACAGGCAGGGGCAATGGAACCCCCGCAGGGTGCAATAGCAATGGGGCATGCGGTATAGGTGGTTGTAACAAACTCAATATATTCGACTGGCTGGCAAACATGGAGTTGCCAAATGGTCAAAAACAATTTGATATAGTTGAAGTACGTTTTAAAAACAGCCGCAAAGAATTTTACCGCAACAATTCAGGACAAGACCTTTTTCAAGGTGATATAGTAGCTGTAGAAGGCTCTCCGGGGCACGATATAGGGGCAGTTTCACTATCGGGCGAACTGGTTAAGGCTCAAATGAAAAAGCTGAATATTCCTTATGATTCAGCTGATATTAAATCGCTTTACCGTAAAGCCAAAGCTGCCGATATTGATAAATGGCAGGCAACCATTGGCCGGGAGGTTGAAACCATGTACAAAGCCCGCGTAATAGCATCGGGCATTGGCTTGGATATGAAGCTTAGCGATGTGGAGTTTCAGGGCGACGGCTCTAAAGCTACCTTTTTTTACACAGCACCCGATAGGGTAGACTTCCGCGAGTTAATTAAAAAACTGGCCGAGGAGTTCCGTGTACGTATAGAAATGCGCCAGATAGGCCAACGGCAGGAGGCTGCCCGTTTGGGTGGCATTGGCTCTTGCGGCCGTGAGCTTTGTTGCTCTACCTGGTTGCGCGATTTCCGCACTGTAAACACCAGCGCCGCACGTTACCAGCAATTAGCACTAAACCCGCTTAAACTGGCAGGCCAGTGTGGCAAACTTAAGTGTTGCCTAAACTACGAGCTGGATAGCTACCTTGATGCGATAAAAGATTTTCCCGAGCATGATAAGGCGCTGGAAACCCAAAGGGGGCTTGCGGTACATATGAAAACGGATATATTCCGCCGAATAATGTGGTATGCCTACCGCGATAACATGGGTATGTTTATACCTATGCCGGTTGAGAGGGTGAAAGAGGTGTATGCAATGAATAAAGAGGGCATTAAGCCTGAAGATTTAGTAATTCAAGTGGCTAAGTTGCCCGGTAAAAAAGAGCCCGACTTTGAAAACGTTGTTGGACAAGACAGCCTTACCCGTTTCGACAGGACTAAGAAAAAGCCAAACAACAAACGCAAAGGCGGCAATAGAAACCGCCCGGCGGGGCCAAACCCTGTTAGCAATGGTGGTGCCGATAAAGGGCCTGCTGAAAAAGGTCCGGAAAATAACAATCCTGAAAACAAAAACCAGGGTGGGGGCAACAATCAAAACCGTGGCCCGAGGGATAATAACAACCGCCCGCCCCGCGATAACAGCAACCGCCCACCAAGAGATAATAGTAACCGTCCGCCGCGCGATAATAATAACCGTCCGCCACGTAACAACAACCGTAACCGCCCGCCAAGGCCGCCGCAAGGACCGCCACAGGGGCCACCTACAGAATAATACATGAAAAGGTTAATAGGTGTATTGGCTGCTACAGCCCTTTTGCTCTTTGCAGCGTGCGATGATAGCCGCATTTTTGAAGAGAATAAAAAGATTGATGGTAGCAAATGGAATTCTAACCAACCGGTAGAGTTTGAAGTGGAAATTAGCGATACTAGCCAGGCTGTTAACGCCTATATAAATTTGCGCAATACGCCCGATTATGGGTACTCTAACATTTACCTGTTTTTAACAACCACTTTTCCTGATGGCAAAGAGGCCAAAGACACCCTTAACTGCCTGCTGGCCGACAAAAACGGCAAGTGGATGGGCAAAGGTGCCGGCGACCTTTTAGATAACCGTATAATGCTTAAACGCAATGTGTATTTTACCCAAAAAGGTAAATATAAATTCAGGTTAGAGCATGCCATGCGGGTAGACCCATTGCCTAATGTTACCGATGTTGGCTTTAGGATTGAGAAAGCGGAGGTTAATTCAAAATGAGTAATTCAAAATTCATAATGTTGTTTATCATTCAATAATTATGAAAACCTTCTTAACTATTCTGTTTTGCCTGGTAGCTACGCTGGGTTTTTCTATTGATAAGTATAGCAAGGGCGATGAGCTTTTTGTGCATGCGCCATCGGGTTTAAAGCTACGTAAAACGCCGGACGGCGATGCTATGGTTACCGTACCCTATGGCACTAAGCTTAAGGTTTTGGAAAATAAAATAATGAATCCATCGAAGATGGTAGAGGGCCTGTATGGCTGTTGGGCCAAGGTTGACTATAATGGAACAACAGGTTTTATTTTTGATGGGTATTTGTCGTTTTTGCCCGCGCCTAAAGATTACCATGCCGACTTATTAAATTATTGCGAAAGCACATTTGAGCATGTAACACCATTGCTAATATCATCTATTGGCAATTGCTATGGAGATGACGATGGCATTGGCGAAGCTAGCCATACGCAGGTATTTAAGTATAAAGACAAAACCATTGTTTACAGCAAAAGTTCGGGGAATGAGTGGGCTGAAGAGGTTATAACCATAACAGGCATTAGCAACGAAGAGGCTTATTTAATTACCTCATATATATTCCGGGATCAAATAAAAAAGGCAGGCGATTATTTTAAGACAAATGGTTATCCTAATAATATTAGTCCCGAAGCATACACTAAATACGTGCAATACCCTAAAACAGACTGTTTTATGCTGCAGCTGAATAGCGATGGCTGCGATGAAAATCTGGTAGTAAGCAAGAGCATGAGCGAAAATATTGCTTGTATAAAATGGTATACCGGCTGCTAAAGCTCCCGCTCCATCAGGGCTTCGGCAAAGTCTTTAAGGGCTGATGTATCTGTACCCGCCAAGGCTTCTAAATGCCCAATAGCTATGGTGTAGTAGCGTGTTTGTTCAGCTTCGGCATGTGGCAATACGCCCACCTTTTCAAACAACGATTTTACCTTAGGCACCTTCTCGTTCACATCGTACGTAGGGCCGCTGTACCAGTCTATAAGCTCATCGCGGCTTTCTGTATCAGCCAACTCCAACGATTTTAAATACAGGAAAGTTTTTTTGTTGGCGATAATATCGCCTCCCGGTTGTTTGCCCACTTTTTCAGGTTCGCCAAACACATCCAGAATATCATCGTGCAGCTGGAATGCAATGCCCAGATTAAGGCCAAACTCGTATAAATGTTGGGCAGTATCGTTATCGGCACCACCGGCCAATGCCCCAATTTTTAACGATGCTGCCAGTAACACCGCCGTTTTCAGGGTTATCATGTGGATGTAATCATCAATGCTGACACTATCCAATACTTCAAAATCAAGGTC
>JAIXUZ010000327.1 GCA_027483285.1 Bacteroidota bacterium | reverse complement strand
CCCGCATAAGCCGCCAGCAGCTGGCTACACGGTTTTTATTTGCCGTTAGTATTGGCTTAACAATTATAGCGCTGATTATACTCTACGTATTTTTTAACAACCGCCGCTATAGCCGAAAGTTAGCTAAAGAAAAGGAGCGTAGCGAAGAACTATTGCTGAATATTCTCCCCGCATCGGTAGCCGATGAGTTGAAAGAAAACGGCAGTGTTAAAACACAGTTTTTTGATAACGTAACCATTGTGTTTTCTGATTTTGTAGGCTTTACTAAATTGGCCGAAAAGGTTAGCCCCGAAGAGCTGGTTAAGGAGATTGATATGTGTTACCGCAAGTTTGATGAGATTACCATGCGCCATGGATTGGAAAAAATTAAAACCATCGGCGACTCGTACATGTGTGCCGGTGGCCTGCCACAGCTTAGCGAAGAACACTCGTTACGCGCCGTAAAAGCGGGATTAGAAATGGCTGCTTTTATTAACGAATTAAAGCAGGAACGCAAAGCGAAAGGCTTACCCTATTTTGAAATTCGCATAGGCATACACTGCGGTCCGGTGGTGGCTGGCGTGGTAGGCATACACAAGTTTGCTTACGATATTTGGGGCGATAGCGTAAACGTAGCATCGCGTTTAGAAAGTGCCGGCGCACCCGGCAAGGTTAATATATCAGAAGAGGTATACAACTTGGTTAAAAATGATTTCGATTGCGTACACCGCGGCAAAGTAGAAGCCAAACACAAAGGCCTTATCGATATGTACTTTGTAAGTAGTCATTGATTTTATTTTAAATATTGAGCTGTCTGCAAAGTAAAAAGTAGAAATTATAGTGCGTGGGTAGTCCACGCCTGGCGCGGACACAAAATTTTGCATGGCAATTAGTGTGGTTAGCCCCGTGCGAAAGCAAAATTGCAGTGTCTTTGGGCGTGGTGCCTTTTCTTTGATTACTTTCTTTGGGCATGCAAAGAAAGTAATGCCCTCGGCAGAGATATGCCGTTAGGCAGAATAATTGTTAATGTGTTTTGTGGGAAGCGAATTAATATTATTCCCTTTCTTCATGGGAGAGGGAGCTATGCGGTTAGGCCATTTCCTCCAACAAATACTTCAACTCCGCCAGCATCATTGCCGTAGCGCCCCAAACAATGCGCTCAGTAAACTTAAACGTAGGCGAATCGAACCTGAATATTTTGTTAGCTACAATACTGGTAGTTGTTATATTTTCGCCGTTTAAAATTTCGGCTAATGGCAGTTCAATAATATCAACTACCTCGCGTGCATCAGCAATAAAATCAGGCCTTTTGGCAGAATACCCAACCACAGGGAACACCAGAAAATTACTTGGTGGTATATACAAATCGCTCAGTTGCCCCAGTATGGTAACATCCTCAGCCTGTATGTTTACCTCCTCACGGGCCTCGCGTAGCGCGGTGGCTACATACCCTACATCGCCTTCTTCTACCTTACCTCCGGGAAAAGATATTTGCCCAGAATGCGTACCATCATACTCCGGCCGCTGCGTTAATACTACATGTAGCACATCGTTTATCGGGTAAATAAATACCAGCACACAACCCACACGGGCCTGCTTTTTCTTCTCGTCGTAGTTGGGCGTTGGCAGGCGCGATGGCGGTGCCATAATTTTATGCGCCTCCCATGCCGGCAAAGGCTGCTCCAGCCTTGCCTTTAACTGCACTATAAACTCCGGCGAGCTAACCAACTTTTAGTTTTTATCTTTTAACTTTTAGTTATTTTCTATCACCCTGAAAAGCTCATCAAGCTTAGGCGTAAGGATAATCTCGGTACGGCGGTTTTTCTTACGTGCTTCGGGTGTTTTACCGGTTGCTAATGGCATAAACTCACCATGGCCCGATGCTGTAATGCGCAAAGGGTCAACCTTAGCCGATGATACCAGTAGCTTGGTTACGGTAGATGCACGCATAACGCTCAAATCCCAGTTGTCTTTAATCTCGCCGCTACCACGCATAGGCACATCATCAGTATGGCCTTCCACCATCACGTTAATGTCGGTGTTCTCTTCCAAAACCTTCGCCAGTTTTTTAATGGCATCAGCACCTTTAGCATCAATTTTGGTGCTACCCGATGCAAACAGCAGGCTTTCGTCCATCGATACATATACCTTGCCATTGCGCATTTCTACCGTCAGCCCGTTGTTGTTAAAGCCGGTTAATGCATCAGTAACGGTGCGTTTAAGCGCGTTTACGGTCGAGTCTTTCTTGTCTAATATCGATTGTAACTGGTCAAGCTTTTTTTGCTGTTCGGCCAAGTCGCCCTGCATTTTATCCAGGTTTACTTTTTTATCGTCCAGTTCTTTCCCCAGCTTTTTCAGCATGTCTTCTTTGTCCTGCAAATCTTTTTGCGATGTAAACAGCTGGCCTGTCAACGTTTTGGTATCGCGCTCATTATCGTCCAACAGTTCTTTGTTTTTAGCCAACAGCAAATCGTAGGTTTTGTTAAGCTGGTCGTAGTTGTTGGTTATTTTGCGTAGCGAGTTTCCCATCATCGTGGTATCGCGCACCAGTTCCGATGTTATTTTCTTCGCTTTTTTAGCGTCTTCTTCGCACTCGTTTTTATCGGTTGTAAGCAAAGAGTTATCTGCCTTCAACTTAGCGTTTTCTGTGGTGCAGTCGGTGTACTTAGCTTTAAGTTCATCATGTATACGGCCCGGTACGCAACCTGTTAATGCCGCTACGGCCGTTGCCATTAATATTACCTTTTTCATAACTATAAGTAGTCTATTTTACATAGTAAAAGTACGCTATGCAATAGGTGCTAATTACCGCTCAAAACAGCAGTAAGTAACACTAGGGTGTTGATAAGGATATTGCCGCCAATGGCAGGTAAAACCTTTGTTTACTAAATTACGTTTACTATATAACGTTAACCCGATTTGGTATGAAGAACCTTAGCAAAAACTGGATTACCGAAGACATTATAGACGCTGAATATAAGCGCTATATCCTGTTGGCTTATTTAAACGAAGTAGGCCATAATTTCGATGAGAAAAAGCTATACCCGCACCTGGCAGAGGTGATAGAACACCACCGCCAATTACTAACGTTAAAGCAAAGCACCCATAACCTATATTCATCCTTCCCCGACCATATAAAGCAGGTAGATTGGGAAAACCTCCGCATCGACTTTGAGAAAATGGCCGGAAACGAAGGCATAATGAACGAGCTGGAAGAGATTATAAACTACTCCATCCCCCAGTTTGAAAAGTATGTACAAACCGGTAAGCAGTTGTTCGATTATGTAGAAAACCTTTTGCAGGTAGAGCCTGTGGGAGTATTGCCGCTCTACGCGTTCGAGGGGTACATGTTTTTGCTGCGCCCCAAAAGCAAAGAAACCTTTGTGTACGAATACACCATTACCATTTTTGAAGAAGCCGAGCAGCGTTACCGTGCCATCCACACCGAGTATTTAGACAGCTACAAGCATAGCTTTACAAACACTCCAGAAAACATCAAACTCGATTTGATAAAAAACCGCGCCAAACTGCCTAATCCCGCAGTCTACGTAGTCAACCCCCAAATAGAAATCCCCTTAATGGAAACCTATTTACCCATTGCAAAACGGGCGGTGGTTAAGCTAATTAGGCAATAAATTTATTAAAAGCTTAAATCCTCAATCCATTTAAGACTATCAGGATATACTAGATTGTATTCTTCAAAATCTTTCTTTAAGAGTAATCCTACGTTGTTATTAGGGTCATTTATTGAGAATAATACTGGAATATATCTCCCTTTAAATTTAGTGACATCATTACTACTTATTCTTGATGTGTAGTATGTGCCTTTATATGGCATATTATTTATTGAAAATATATAATATATAGTTATACTTCCTTTAGCATTTCCGCCCGTATCATATACCCTTGCTTTTTCTATTTTGTTATTGTTTTTTAGTAAATTTTGTGTGTAATACTTATAGCCAATAATTACAGAGATAGTGATTATAAAAAGTAGTAGAGGAATTAATGTTGCCTTTTTCATTATCTAATTATCTCATTAGCATATTATCTAATTCTAAAATATCGCTCTCAACTGCATACCACCTGTATGCACTGTTTTAACACCCTGTGCGCGCCGGCCATCGTAGGTAACATTCATTTGCAGGTTGCTGCCCAGGTTGCGCTGGTAGGTTAGGTTCCACGTCATGTTTTGGCCTGCACGTAAGCCTTCTAACATTTCGTATGCCAGCGGTGAGTTTGGCTGCGCGTTAAACGCTATGTTGATGTAGTTAAACTTCAACTGCAAGCTGCCTTTGTTTAGCTGGTTGTATTTAATTTCAATACCCGCATTTTGGTTGATAGAGCGCTGACCGCCAAGGTCGGCTACGTTTTGTTTACGGGCAATATTATAGCTAAGTGCCAGGCGGAAGGTAGCACCGGGTTGGTAGATAAAGCGGGGCTCTAACTCGTAATACGTAATGTTAAAATTGCGCGTACTCAAGAACTCCGAACCTGACGATTTATTACCCCTTTTCAAATCTAAATTGACGGTAATTTTTGGGGTAATATTGTACCGTGAGCGGATAGAGGTAAACTTATTTGTACGGTTGTCAAAGCCATTAACCATAAGGGTTTTGCTACGCACATCCTGCCAGTTAAAATCTATTCCATACACAGGGTCGTTACGGTTAAAGTAAAACGTATTCCGTGCCGATGAGTTCAGCGTCAACAACTCAGGGCTGTTTACCGCTTGCAAAAAGGGGTTAATTGCCTCTATAATATTGTCCTTGGTAGTCTTGCGTTCTATGCGGTAGGTGGTTTGGTTACTAAAGCGCGCAATAAATTTTTTAATCCCCTTTTTCTTGTCTTTAAAAAACTTCTCAGCGCTAATATTCAGCACCTGGTTAAACTGGTTGCTGTAGGTTTTTACAAAGTCTAACGTTGGGGTAAATATCCGTATGTAATTAGCCTGGTCGGGGAAGGGCGACACCTCAAACTCGTTCAGCTCTTTTATCCCGTTGCTGTTATAATCAACCCATGCGTATACACCTTGGCCCGTGGCGACTTGTATGTACGAGAATTGCTTCTTCGCCTCTAACCCCGAACCAACCTCGTAAAACGTAGTAGTGGTAATAGCCCCTTTCAATATTTTCAATGAATACTCCAACCTGTTCACCAGCGAATTATCAGGCTGTACCGCCGTAAGCGTGGGGTCTACAATCTTCAGTGACCGGAAGGTGGTAATCAGTTTCAGGCTACTGCTTTTCATAGCCAGCAACTCAAAGTTTATGCCCGCCCAGTCGGCAACAGCGGTTTTGTTAAGTTGGTTATCGCGTGCATACCAGTCGGTGCGGCGGCGGTAAAAACTGCCCATCTTAATCTTCGCTGTATCGGCATTGCTAACATAAAACTGAAAGTCGTAAAACTGGTACGATCGGGTAAGCAATGTATCGGTAACTGCATTGCTAAACAGGTTGCGCTCAAACTCATCTTTATACCCAATTATCACTGTCTTTTTTATCGTTTTATACAGGTTGGCTCTGTGGCGAATAAAGGATGTGTTTTGCGTTAGCCCTTCCGACCGTGTCTGGCTTCCGTTAAACGCAAACCTAAAGGCTTTGTAATTCAAATCGGTGTTGTACGCATTTTGAAAAGCCGTGTATTGGTCACCCGCTAAGAATGATGTAAAGCGGTAGTTAACACTGCCATTGCGTTTGTTGCCCACACCCAACGCTAAGCTTGGCAAATGCTGCGTAGCCGGTTGGGTAATGGTAGCAAGGTTCCAGTCGCGGTCAAACTCTACATTCCTAAAACGCTCCAGTGCCGAGAAGTTCTTGTTCACCTGCTCATAGTTTACTGTGGTATTCAGTATCCACGGGTCAACGGTATCTTTTGGGTTAAGTTTGGTAAGCTTTTGCATGTATACCCTAAACGCCACATCGCCATCGTCGCCACCGTCGCGGTCAGAGAAGGTGTTCAGGTCGTTAACAGAGTACGCTGCTTCAAAGCCAGCCTTTAAATTGTTTCCCAGTTTATATTCCCCACCCACGGTAAACATCTGTTTCTTTTTCGGGGGGATTAGTTGCAGCACCGGCTCATAGCTTCCCTGACGAACCGTTCCCACAGGGTCAATCCATTGGTATACTTTGCCGTTGGCCAGGGTGTTTACCTGTATGTAGTTGCCGTTGTTAACGCCTACATTGCTAAAGCCCACTCGGTATTTAGCCACAAGGCTGTCGGTAGAGTATTTGTATTTCACCGTAGGTATGCCGTTTACCAGCGTGTCAACCGCTGTATACAGTATCTGGTTGTTGGTGTAAAGTACAGTGTCCACATTGGGTATTACGGCCTGCAAAAGGTTATCGCCAATGGTATCTAACAACGCACGCTCAGGCGCGGCAAGGCTTTGTTGCAGCGGTTGATTTTTCAGGTCTTGTTCAGAGTAGGCGTTAAAATGCAGCTTTAGCTTCTCCGTTTCAAAATCATTACCAAAATGGTACAGCGTGCGCGAGTAGTTATTGTCTGCATATTCAAACTCCACAAACACCCTAAGGTCTTTGGTTAGCAGTATTTTCGATGTAAACGTAATCTCGGCCGTGTTGTAGTCAATAACATAATCGTTTTCCTGCCCGCGTTTCAATTGCCTTCCGTCAATGTATACTTTTTCTGATCCTGAAAGGATAATGATAAACACCTCGTTGTTATTCCCTCTTAAACGGTAAGGCCCCTGGTTGCCCTCAACACCTTGTATCTGATTACGTGCAAAACGCCCCCGCGCAATGGCTATGGATGCTGATACTTTGTTAGTTGCTATAACCTTGCCCTCGCTGTTTTTTAAAGCGGTGAATTTGGAGGTAAAGCTGCCGCCCTTCAACCGCTTATTAAAGTTCATAAAGTAACTCTCAGGGCGGTTTATCTGGAAGTCGCCCGCTATCAGTTTGGTGTTTTCATTCGCCAGCTGAATGTATACCCGGTCAAAGTCCTGCAACTGCTGCGTATTCCCATCAGGCTGAATAGGGATGTTATCATCGGTAATAGCCGCGGTAAGCTCAATATTATCACCAATTTTGCCCGATAGTTGCAGGTTGAGGTTGGAGTTTACCACTACATCCTGGTTGTTGCCAAAGCTTATACCGCGCGATATAGCCCCACTTTTCTGCAACCCGTCAAACTTAAAAATATCCTCGCGCGTTTGGTCGCCCTTAATTTGAAAGGGGTTGGTATAGCCCTTGTTTACCTGGTTTACGGTGGCCATAGTTTTATGCGCCACGGGCTTGTTTAAGCGCGAAGGGAACACGCGGAAGTTAGCTTCGTAAACGGTATCGCGCACCACACCCAATTGGTTCAGCGCTTGGCGGTTCCATATCAGCTGGGCATTTATAAAATCGAAAGTATACAGGTTTTCGGCCACGCTATCGCCTGCGGCATTGTGGATAAAAAACGAGCCCGGAATGATACTTAAACTGTCTAGTTGTACCGTATCTTTGGCGGTGCTAATGTATTGCGTACGCAGGTTGCTGCCTGTTTGTGCCT
>JAIXUZ010000073.1 GCA_027483285.1 Bacteroidota bacterium | reverse complement strand
TAGATACCAACACCTGCAGCTGCAGGGTCAAAGCTGGTGCCGGTTACACCGGTTCCGCTAAATGTACCGCCTGATGGTAAACCGCTAAGTGTTTGTACACCGGCCGAGATGCAATATTGAGCAGCAAGGTTGGTAATAGCTACCTGTGGGAAATCAAAAACCGTTACCGTTTGGCTAACACTGTTTGAACAAGAGTTGACATCAACAAAGCTATAGGTAATTACATGTGTACCAACACCAGCAGTTGATGGGGTAAAGTTAGTACCCGATACACCCTGGCCTGTGAAGGTTCCACCCGCAGGGGCACCAACCAATGGCTGGGCTGTAATGTTACCTATACAGTAGCTAGAGTTTAAGCCGCTAAATGCTACAACAGGCAGTGCGTTAACAACAACACCTTGGGTAGTTGTGTTAGAGCAGCCGTTACCATCTGCATATGAGTAGGTAATGTTAAATGTACCTGCGCCTGCAAGTGCCGGGGTAAATGTGTTACCCGATATGCCTGCACCGCTAAATGTACCACCTACTGGTAGGCCGCCAATGTTAACTGCAGCAGCATCTATACAATATGATGGGGCTAAACCTGTAATGCTTAATGAAGGTAGAGGGTTAACCGCTACTGTTTGCGTAGCAGAGTTTGAACAGCCATTACCATCGCTGTAAGTGTAGGTAATGGTGTGCGAGCCCTGTCCGGCAGTAGATGGGTTAAACGTATTGCCACTAACACCAATGCCGCTAAATGTGCCACCTGCAGGTATACCTGTTAACGGAACGTTAGTAACGTTAACACAGTAAGCAGATTGTAAGTTGCTTATAGCAACTGTTGGCAATGTATTTACTACAACAGTTTGGGTGGTAGTGTTAGAGCAGCTGTTACCGTCTGTATAAGAGTAGGTAATAACATGTAAACCAACACCTGCAGTTGCAGGGTCAAACGTGTCGCCAGTAATACCAGAACCGCTGAAAGTACCTGCAACTGGTGTACCTGTTAAAGTAACAGGGCTTGCGCTTACGCAATACTCAGGGTTTAGGCCGCTAAAGCTAACGGTTGGTAAATCATTAATTACGACAAGTTGAGATGTAGAGTTTGAACAACTTAAACCATCAGTATAAGTATAAATTACCAATGTTTGGTTACCATTTACTATAGATGGGAATAGCTGGTTGTTAGATACACCAATACCTGTAAATGAACCGCCAGGAGGGGTTGCTATAAGGTTGATTGGGCCTGCATCTTCGCAATAATCGCTACCTAAGTTAGATATAGCTACTACCGGAAGGTCGTTAACTGTTACGTTTTGTGTAGTTGAGTTAGAGCAGCTGTTACCATCAGTATAAGAATAGGTAATAGTGAAAGTACCTACACCCGCATCGGCAGGGTCAAAAGTAGAACCAGTAATACCTGTTCCGCTAAACGTGCCACCATTTGGTATTCCGGTTAAAGCTGCCGGGGCGGTGCTCACACAATATGCGTTTGCAAGGCTGCTAATACCTACTACAGGTAAAGCGTTAACTACCGTGTTTTGGCTTGCAGTGTTAGTGCAACCGTTACCATCGGTATAGCTGTAGTTTATAGTTATAAAACCCGTACCAGCGTTAGAAGGTATAAAGTCTGAACCCGAAACGCCAGGGCCTGATAATACACCACCCGAAGCAGGCAGTATATTTAAAGCTACTGGAGTAGAGTTATCTATACAGTATGATGTGCCTAAACCGCTTAAGGTAACAAATGGTAAGCCGTATATAGTTACTGTTTGGGTAGCTGAGGCAGAACATGCGTTACCATCGGTATAAGAGTAGGTAATAATATGGTCGCCGGCTACAGTTAATGTTGGGCTAAATGTGTTTCCAATTACACCCAAACCACTAAATGTGCCACCCGCAGGCGAACCTGCAAGGGTAACAGTTGGCTCACTAATACAGTATTCTGGGTCTAAACCGCTAAATGATACAACCGGTGCAGGTAATAATATTATCGACTGCGTAGTAAATGTTTGGCAGGCACCTGTTGTAGTGTAGGTTACAGTATACGGTACGTTTACTGCAGAGTTGCTTAGGTCAATTAAACCTGTTGAAGGGTTGATATCTAAACCGGCAGGAGATGAGCTAAACACACCACCTGTTAAGCCTGTAATAGTGGGCGTTGGGTTAGTACCGTTTATACATATAGTTGGGTCTGCAAAAGCAAATGCTGAGTTGTCTGCACCTGTAATAGATACTGTTTGGCTTTGCGATGCCGCACATACACCTGTTGTAGTATAAGTAACAGTGTATGGGCCACCAACGGTGCTGGCTAATAAATCAATCTCACCTGTTGCTGGGTCTAGCGATAAACCTGCAGGGGTTGATGTAAATGTACCGCCAGATATACCTGTAATGTTAGCTACAGGGTTTGCACCTGCGTTTTGGCAATAGCTTGCCTGGGTGTAGCTAAATGATGGGTTATCAGCACCTGTAATAGATACAGAGAAAGTAGCAGTTGTTGGGCATGGACCATTAGTTGTATAAGTTACAGTGTATGGGCCACCAGGTGTAGATGCTAAAAGGTTAATCTCGCCTGTTGCATTATTAACAAACAAACCTGACGATGCGGTAAACGTACCACCAGCTAAACCGGTAATGTTTGGCAATGCGTTTGTACCGTTAGTGCAGTAACTATTTGTACTGTAGCTAAATGATGCATCATCTGTTGGGGTAATGTTAATAGTAAATGTTGACTGAGATGGACAAGGGCTTGCACTGGTATAAGTTACCGTGTATGGGCCACCTGCAGTAGATGCAACAAGGTCTATAACCCCTGTTGTTGGGTCAACAACTAAACCTGATGTAGCTGAGAATGAACCACCACCCACAGAAATACTAGGAGTTGGGTTTACACCATTTTTACAGTAAGTACCTTGTGCATAGCTAAAGGTTGATACACCGGCTGCTATAATGCTCACAGATTGTGTAGCAGTATTAGGGCATGCACCGTTAGTTGTGTAAGTAACCGTATATGGGCCGCCTACTGTTGATGCTGACACGTTAATAACACCTGTGGATGGGTCGATAACTAAACCTGCAGTAGCAGAGAATGTGCCACCCGCTAAACCTGTAACAGTAGGTGTAGCATCAGTACCGTTAACACAATAGCTTGATGCGCTGTAGCTAAACGATGCATCATCAGGTACAATAATAGTGATTGTTTGCGTGCTTATAGTTGCACAGGCACCACCAGTTGAAAGGTAAGATACAGTATAGGTATCAGCTGTTGAAGCTGACACATCTATAGCACCTGTACCCGGGTTGATTGACAAGCCCGATGGTGTAGAGCTAAACGTACCACCCAATACACTTACAGAAGGTGTTGGGTCGCTGCTGTTTTGGCAATACGATGCGCTAGCATAGCTAAAAGTAGAGTTACCTGTAGCGTTTATTGTTACCGTTTGGGTTGATGATGATGGGCATGGGCCACCAAACGCATACGTAACAGTATAGGTATTTGGTGTAGATGCAGATAAATCAATAACACCTGTCGTTGCGTCTATTGATAAGCCTGAAGGGCTTGCGCTAAAACCGCCACCGCTTTCTGTAACAGATGGTGTTGGGTCGGCATCTTGTTGACAATATGCCGAAGCGCCATAGCTAAATGTTGATACAAATGTAGGGTTAACCGTTACAGTAATACCAGTTGATTGCGGAGTTGTTCCGCAGCAAGCTGTAACACCTTCAACTGTATATGTACCAGATGTGGTAGCTGTATAAGTTGAAGCAGTAGCACCACCAATTGGGCTGCCGTTGTTATACCACTGAAAACTGGTATAATCAGGCGTTGGAGTGTTTGTTACTGATAATTGAACACTACCCCCCGCACAGAATGTGGTGGTAGAGCCGTTTGTTATAGTTGGTGTAGTAAAGTCAGCATTAATAGTAATAAAACCACGGTATGTGGTAGAACATGCTGTTACATCTTTAACACCTTGTGTAGGGTATGTTGTTGTACCTGTTCCACAGTTACTTAATGTAATTGTTTTATTGGTACAGTTTTCTTCTGTTACTGTTAATGATGATTGGGCAGAAAGGGCCAATGTGCTGTTATTAGATAGTGAGGTACCGCTAACAACATTTACTGTTGCTGCATCTCCGGCTGCACCGGTACCACCGGCACCGCCTGCACCACCGTTACCGCCAGCACCGCCATTACCTCCGCGGCCAACATTACAGTCGCCACCGTTACCAGCTCCTAAGCCACCCGTACCACCGGCACCGCCTGAGCCGCCTGATCCACCGGCACCACCGTTACCACCGGTACCTGCATTACCTAAGTTATATTGATTGTCGACCAACTGGCCGTTTGCTCCATTACTTACTATAAATACACAGTAAGTTGATCCGCCACCGGTACCACCAGTACCACCAGTACCAGCGCAGCCGCCGCCGCCGCCGCCCGCACCAGAACTACCTGCACCATCATTACAAGCACCACCAACTTCGGCGCCACCGCCACCGCCGCCACCGCCGCCGGTTCCGTTAGTACCATTGCCACCAGAGGTGCCTGCACCGCCAGGAACAAAGAAACCACTTACTATACTGCCGGATGCACCAACTGAACCGTTGCCTCCGTTAGATCCATTGCTACCGTTTGCGCCTGTGCCACCTGCACCAGGGTTGGTACAAGAGAAAGTGCTGCAACCGTTACCGCCGCCGCTACCGCCGTTACCGCCGCTGCAACCACCGGTTGAACCCGCACCTGCGCTACTGCCATTGCCTGCATATGCATTATTACCACCTGCACCACCGGGGCAGCAAGATGATGAACCACTGCTACCGCCAGCCCTGAATAACGTTTCGTTATTACTATCACCTGTACCACCATTTCCTCCATTTCCTCCGCTTGCGCCGCTAGTACCGTTAGAGCCGTTAACACCCGAACCTGCGTTACCCGAGTTGATAACACAACGCTGCACCAGGTAGTTGCTAGAGCCTGTAATATACACGCCATAATTACTCACCTGTGTGTTTGCCGATGCGTTTTGAACGGTTATGGTAAGGTCTTGCAAACGCCAGCCCGATATGCCACTGGCTACAATGGCCCTAACATACGAACCACCGCCAGTTGGGTTGTTCGATGGATTGGCTTGGGTACGGCTGATTACCGTTAACCCCGCTGTACTGGTTTTAGTAGTGAAACCTGCGTTCCAGCCGCCTTCCAAAACAACGTTTGATGAAAGAGCCAGCTCGTTAGTAATAACGTACGTGCCTTGCGACATGCGGATAATACCGCCGCCGGCACTGTTGGCCGCCGTCATGGCAGTCTGTAACTGCGCAGTGTTTGAAACCTGCCAAATGCTACACGTTTGTGCATTGCTTAGCATGGTAGCAAACACCATGGTAAATAGGAGTAATAACTTCTTCATAAGTTTAAATTGGTATAAATAGGAGGCTAAGATATAAAAAATGATATGTTAATAAACATCGACACCTTTTTTTAAAAGTTTCCTAACAAATAAAAAATAAGTTGCACCATTAGGGTTTTGCGCTAAGCTTTCCAATATAATAATTGGCCTTAACCAAGTCCAGCTTACGCTCATAATAATTGGCCAAATAAGCAGCTAAAACTGTGTTTGTCTGATCTTTATCAAATGCTTTTTCGGCAAATAGTATATGGTTTGTAGTATCTCTTTTAGCCAATTCAATAAGGCTACTACTCATAAATGCATTATAAGTTCCAGGCGTTTCTTTGTTAAGTTCATTAGCAAGTTTTTGAGCTACACCCAGTTTTTCGGGTTTATATAGCGTATAAATTCTCACTAAGTCCAACTTGGCATTGTAGGCATCTGGCTTTTTTACCAATACTTCCCATAGCAATGCTATGGCCATATCGTATTCTTTAAAGGTTTCTTCCAGTAGGGCCTGCTCATAAAAGGCATCAACAAAAAGGCTGTCGGTTTTTGATGCTTTTCGCATAAGAGTCAACGCCTCCAGGTTATTTTT
>JAIXUZ010000264.1 GCA_027483285.1 Bacteroidota bacterium | reverse complement strand
TTCTCCCAAAAGCGGATAAGCGATGTGTTAACATCAAACATCTCAGATACCTCGCCAATGGTCCAGTATAACTTTTCGGTTTCTTTATCTTTATAAGGCATAATCTATTGCAGAAAGGGGTGCAAAAATAAGAGATAATCTAACTCTTCCTAAAGAAGTTGTTGGATGAGGTAATATCATACCCCGTATAAATAATGTATAGGCTAAAAAAGCTGATTACAAATGGCACGGCCTGGGCTTTAAACACCAGCGCATACACTATCATAAACAGCAGGTACAAAAACAGCTTAAAGGTATTGGCCAGCATAAAGGTGTTTACAAACTGGTTGGGTTTGCCACCAACCCTGCGCACCAGCATAATGTGTATAGCCAGCGTTACAACGGCTACAAACGCGGTAATAAACGGGAATACCCTTGCCACCGGCGACTTTAGCACATTGTTTAACAAAAAGTAACCACCAACGGCTACTATAGTTGTAATAATAACAATACCGGTAGTGTATTTTTTAATGTGGGCGCGTGTTTCGGGCACGGGAGTTTATTTACGGGTTACTTCTTTTATAAGATAATACAGCGCAAAAATAAGCGCTATTATGGTGCACGATGCAGTAAATATTGGAATTTTAAGGGCGAAGTGCTTATCGAGCCACTGGCCGCCAAAAACGCCCAGTAATATTACGGCTATCATGGTAAAGCCAAGGGTAGAATAGCGGCCATAGCCGGTACTAAGCCACTTTTTCTTCTGCTGGTTGTCGTTGTTCGCGTTTAACGGCATTGTTCATTTCTTTAATAACTCCACCCATAGAGCAGTTGCCGGTAAAATTGGCACCGGGGTCGATAGCCAGTTTGTTGGTGTTAATGTCGCCGCTAAACTTGGCGGTGGCCTTCAGGTGTGTTAATTCTGAAACAGTTAAATTGCCTTTTATGTTGCCCGATACGTCGGCGCTTTTGCAAAAAACCTCGCCTTCAATATGTCCGTTAGGGCCCAAAACAAGTTTGCCTATGGCGTTTACCGTGCCTATTAATGTTCCGTCAATACGTATGTCTCCGTTGGCCGATATATCGCCTTTTATGGTAGTGCCTGCACCCAGTAAGTTTATAGACTCCTGGCCGCCTGTGGCTGATTCTTTTTTGTCTCCCTTGTTAAACATAAATCCTGTTGGTTAAAAAGATGGTAATAGCAAATATAGGGAAAAGATTTAACTCTTTAATTTGGGGCTAAACCAATACAGATTTCTTTCGTATATTTGGGTTATGGATGTTATAGTATTAAAATCAGATTCGGATAACGATACCAAACTATTGCTACAGCTAGCTAAAAAAATGGGGATGGCGGCTAAAAAATTATCTGTAAAAGAAGTGGAAGATGCAGCCTTAGCAAATGCAATTACTGAAGGTATGAAGACTCCAAAAGTTTTGCGCTCAGAAAATTCCGGCATTTAAAATCTCCCGCTAGACTGTCAGGGCTAAAGCCCATTCAAAAGTTTTATTTCCTAACCCCAGACTTAATCCCGATAGCTATCGAGATGAGGTTAAGCATCTTCTATAGAAGGACTTTAGTCTTGAATGAATTAGCTAATTATTAGGAGGTTTTGTAATATTGTAGAAAAATAAACCTATGACTGAAAAAATAGGAGCAGTTAAAAATCCATTAACTGTGATAGCGATTTTTGCTGGTATAGCTGAAGTTAGTGGCACTGTGGTACTGCCATTTGTTTCTGAATCCAATCAAAATATTTTTATATATTTTTTGATGGGATTTCCCACAATTTTGGTTTTGCTGTTTTTTGTGGTGCTTATTTTTAAGAATAAAGCTTTATATGCACCGTCTGATTATAAAGATGAAGAAAATTATTTCAGAGTTACAAAATATGATTCTTCAAAACAAGAACAAGTTGTTGTTAAAGTTGCAAATGAAAACCAAGCTCAATTATTGTATGAGCAATACACACAACTTAATGAATCAATTAGTAATAAAATAAAGGTATTAGAAAGTAAAATAAGTAAAAGTGATAAATTAACTACTTCGTTAGATAAAGGCATATACGATTATCAAATTTCCAATTTAAGATTAGTTGATACATTTATTACACTAATGGATCACAAAGGATACTTATTTGAAATATACAACAAAGAAGAAGGTGTTTCTTCGTATAAGGATCATAAAGCAATTTGGCTTGGAAAAAACATTCCCTTCGAGATTTCAAAAGAGATTATAATAGAAGCAAAGAAAATGTACCCACACTTAGAATACATTCACATTAGTGGGGATTTAAATGATTCTGCTCCAGTTCATGTTCATAACCAAATATATATAGGCGGTGCTACTGAATCAGCAATTGGGATGTTTAATTTATCTCCAATTGCCAAAGAAGATTTTGCTTTAATATCTACTTGTGTGAATAATGAAGAATTATATGAATTAATTAGAGAGTATTATCCTAATTAATGTCAGGTGATTACCTACCTCAACTCAAAACTTTGCCCAAGGTACACACGGCGTACCTGCTCGTCTTCTGAAAGTTCTTTGGCAGTGCCGGCTTTAAGTATGCCGCCTTCAAACAGCAGGTAGGCACGGTCGGTAATGGTTAGGGTTTCGTGTACGTTATGGTCGGTAATAAGGATGCCTATGTTTTTGGCTTTCAGGTTCCGTACCACCTGCTGAATATCTTCTACCGCAATAGGGTCTACGCCTGCAAAAGGCTCATCAAGCAATATAAATTTAGGGTCAACGGCCAAGGCGCGGGCAATCTCGGTACGTCGGCGCTCGCCACCCGATAGCTGGGCACCCATATAGGTGCGCTTTTCCACCAGGCCAAATTCGTCTAACAACGATTCCAGTTTCTTCTTCTGCTCGGCCTTGGTTAGCTTGGTCATTTCCAACACAGCCTTTATGTTATCTTCAATACTCAGCTGGCGAAATACCGATGCCTCTTGCGCTAAATACCCAATGCCCATTTGGCTGCGCTTATACATGGGCAGCTTGGTAATGTCCTGGTCGTCAAGGTAAATATGCCCCTCGTTAGGTTTAATAAGGCCTACAATCATGTAGAAGGTGGTGGTTTTACCGGCGCCGTTGGGGCCCAGCAAACCTACAATCTCGCCTTGGCGCACCTCTACCGACACACCCTTAACAACGGTGCGGCTTTTGTATTTTTTTATGAGGTTATCGGCCTTTAATAGCATAATGGCAAAGGTATAAATTAATCAGCCCCTCCCAAACCATCCCCAAGGGGAGGGCTTATTGTTAAAATAAAGCTGTTTGTGTTTTAAAACGGATATTTCAATCCTTTATTATCCAATTAGTTTTACACTTTTCAACAGGTGGTTTGCTACAGCCCCGTGCCTTTAGCGTGCAAGCCTTATATGCCGCGCCCTCTGCGTGTTGAAAACAATAAGGCATACTTAACTCAAAAGACACGTTCCCCGTTTAATTTGCGGTCAGTAAATCTGAAGCAGGCATCTACACATGGCGAAAAAGAAAACTACCGGAGAAAGCAAGATATTCGTAATTGATACTTCTGTTATTCTATACGATTTTAACGCGATAAATAATTTTGGCGAGCACGATGTGATAATCCCAATAACTGTGCTGGAAGAGTTGGACAACTTTAAAAAGGGCAACGATACCAAGAACTTCCAGGCACGTGAGTTTATCAGGTTGTTAGACGACCTATCGGGCAACTACACGCTAAACGACTGGATACCACTGGTGGGTAAAGGCAAGGGCAAGATTAAGGTGTGGATGAACGAGCGCACCAAAAATATAGATGCCAATAAGGTGTTTGGCGAGGCCAAGGCCGACCACCGCATACTAAATGCCGCGCTGGGAGCGGTAGAAGAAAACCCCGGCCGCCCTGTGGTATTGGTTAGTAAAGACATCAACCTGCGCTTAAAGGCCAAAGCGCTCAACCTTACGGCTGAAGATTTTGAGACAGGCAAAATTCGCCATATAGACGACCTGTATAAAGGCCGCGAAACCATCGCCGACCTTGACAGTGCTATTATTGACGAACTATACCGCGCCAGCGAGATTGATGTAAAGCGTATACCTGCATTTAAAAAGAACCCGCCAGCCGACAACCAGTACTTTGTGTTGAAGAATGGTAAATCGTCGGTGCTGGCGTTTTATAACCCTGAAACGCAAAAGATAGAAAGGGTAGAGAAGAACCTGGCCTTTGGTATTAAACCCCGCAATGCGGAACAGGTTTTTGCCCTGCATGCGCTGGAAAACCCCAACGTGAAACTGGTAACTATACAAGGGGTGGCAGGCACGGGTAAAACGCTGTTGGCACTGGCCGGGGCGCTTAACCAAAAACGCGATTACAGGCAGATATTTTTAGCACGCCCTATTGTGCCGCTAAGTAATAAAGATATTGGCTATTTGCCGGGCGATGTAAAATCGAAGCTAAACCCTTACATGGAGCCGCTTTGGGATAACCTGAAGATGATACAGGGACAGTGGGAAGAAGGCAGCCGCGAGCATAAAAAGATACAAGACATGGTAGACCAGGAAAAGCTGGTTGTGCAGCCATTGGCCTACATACGCGGGCGTAGCCTGTCAAACATATTTTTTATTGTTGACGAGGCGCAGAACTTAACACCGCACGAGGTGAAGACCATTATTACCCGCGCCGGCGAGGGTACTAAGATTATTTTTACAGGTGATATTTACCAGATTGACACACCGTATTTAGATGCGCAATCGAATGGTTTATCATACCTGATAGATAAGCTAAAAGGCCAAAAACTGTATGCCCACATTGCCCTTGAAAAAGGCGAACGCTCTGAACTGGCTAATTTGGCTAACGAACTTTTATAAACTACCAACAACTATATTAAATCCCCTTTGCTTCAAGTATTGGGGATTTTTTGATTTTAAGGCTCAGCATAGGCTGGGTTGTTTACAAAATCATCATCGGTAAGGGCATTTAAAAATGCCAGTATGTTAGCTTTTTCTGACGGTGATAACGCGATGCCGTTTTGTAAAGCAGGGTCTAAGGTTGGCGATTGTTTAATGCCACTGCTGTAATGGTCTAGCACATTTTCCAAAGTTTCAGTACGCCCGTTATGCATATAAGGGTAAGATAGTGCTACGTTGCGCAATGTGGGTACTTTAAACTTGCCAATATCCTCTTGCAGCTGGGTAATATGGTTGCGGCCGGTATCATCAGTAAATACGCTGTCAAGCCCATTATTACGGTAGCTAAAATCGGTAAATAGGGGCGGCTTATGGCAGCTGGCGCATTTATCCATAAACAGGTTTTTGCCTTCTATTTCATCAGCAGATAAAGCAGTGGTTTTTCCCTGCATGTATTGGTCGTACCGCGAGTTGCCCGATACGATATTTGCCATAAACATGGCGAAAGCTTTAAACAGATGGTAGTCAGTAATCTGGTTAACCCCAAAGGCATCTTTAAACAACGCCTTGTATTGGGCCGATTGGTTAAGCTTTGCAATAGCGGTAGCCAGTGGTAAATCCATTTCTACCGGGTTGGTAATGGGTGCTGAGGGCATGGTTTCTATATGGTTTATTCCCCCATCCCACATAAAGGCGGGCATCCATGCCAGGTTGAATAATGCTGGAGAGTTGCGTGTACCCAGTTTGTTGTTTACGCCATGGCTCAACTTATGGTCTAAGTGGGCAAAGCCTGCAAACTGCTGGTGGCAACTGCCGCACGATATGGTATTGTCAACTGATAGGATGGGGTCGTAAAAAAGCTTACGCCCCAGTTCAAACTTTTTAGCATCAAACGCCACATTATAATGCCTGGCAGGAAAGTATGCGGGAACCTCAAAATTGTATTGAGGCCCCGCGCTTTCCTTCTCGCAAGCAATAAAAAAGATAACTGTAAAAACCGCTAACGCGCTGCGGAACATAGGTAGTATGTTAGTTGTGTACGTGTTCAAACTCAAACATATTCTGGTACCTGTCGGCAATAGCAGCAGCGCCTGCACCTGGCATCATCATATTACTATTGTTAGCTATAACCAGGTTTGTAGTGCCATTAAAAAAGTTGGCCACATCAACCGAAAGGTGAACTTGTGGTGCAGCATCTTTTCTAACTTCTGCTTTAGCGCCAGCAAAATCAAGTGTTACGGTGCGTTGTGCTTTGTTAGCGCCGCTAAAACCACCAATATGGTATATAAAGTTGTTATCCACAGATTGTGGCGATTCGCCTTCGGCTTTAAAGAAGATGTAGCCGCTGTTCCAGGTCCAGAACATACCGTTGGCAACACTTAAAGCACCTGTTTGCGCACCCGATACGTTGCGTAGGCTATCTACACCCAGTGTAAAAGTTATTGCTGTATAATCGGCAGAAGGAACATCAGCAATGTTTAACATAGTGCTGGCAGCGTTAGATGCATCAACCAAATAGTAGCTCTCTGGCTGCACCCATATAGTACCATCGCTTTTGGTTAAAACAACGTTGCTTATGTAATACTTAAGGGTGTTAAACTTAACCTGTTCGCCGGCGGCAGTGGTGTAGAAGTTTGCGCTGTTCAGTTCAAAGGCATCAGCCCCAAAGCTATGCTCAAGCTCTACGTTAAGCGTACCGTTGCCGGTAGGTGTGTTGTCATCATCATCTTTACAGGCAGAAAATGCTACTAAAGCAGCTAAAAACAGAAGGATATTGATTTTTTTCATGGTTAATTATGTTAATGTTAGAATTGGTTTTATACAAAAGGTTTAAAAAGTAAACATAACCTGCGCGCCCACCCTTGCGGTAGGTTTGGTTGTGCCCTGCGCAAATGATGCGGTAACGGGTAATTGGTAATTAGCGCCTATGCCAAAGCTGCGGTAGTAATATTCTACACCCAACGTGGCAAAAACAGCACGACCACCACTTTCGGCAACACGGCTGCCAAAGTCGCGGTCGTGGCGGGCATAATCAAAGGTAATGCCAGCCATTGGTAATATTGATGAACTAAAGCCCATTTTTTGCCATACAAACACTTTTGCCGATGCGCTGTAGCGGTTGCCCAGTTGGTAGCTGTTTTTGTTGGCAGAGCAGAAGCGTGCGTTGGCATCGGCCGTAAAGCCCACCTTTTTGTAGCGTATGCTATAAAAGATATTAGCCAGATAATCTACACTGCCCGTGCCGGGCTGCATGGCGGGGTTTAGGCGCAACCCATTGTTGCGTATATTGTATTGGCCCGTAGGAAGCTTTATGCCGCCGTTTACGCTAAGGGTCTGCTTCCATAGCTTGCCTATGCTGTCGCCGTTGTTAAATACCATGTAACCCGCCATCAGGCTAATGTCGCCAAGGCCCTGGGTGGTAATGGTTTTGGTATCGGTTTTGCGGCTGTAGTAACTATACGGAACAAAGGCAAACACCTGCACGCGCTTGTGCGGAAAGTACCGCGCCCAAAGGTCGGAGCTGTGGTAGTTTTCGTAAATGCGCCCTTCGGCACCTTGCGATGGTGTTACCGTAAAGCTACGCCAAATGTATCGCAGGCCTACAAACGAGCGTTGCAGCTGTGGCATGGTGCCCAGGTAGCTTCCGCCCGATGAGCAGCCGCAGGCATCGCAGGCAGCCGCATTGCTATACATGCCTATAAGGCATATAACAGCCAATAAAAATTTATTCATTGAAATGTGAATTGATTAATCCGTAGAAAATAAGGGGCGATTAACCAATTGGGGGGCGTAGCAAAACACTACTGTAATTGCCTGATGTGGCTTGAATATATTTAAACGATTTAGCCGATGATGTAGTAGCAACTATTAATGAAAAATCAATGCCGCCAATGGTTTCTGGCTGGGCTTCTTTAATTTCTTTTAACCCTGCGGGTAGGGTAGGGGCTTGCTTGGTAGAAGGTTCGCCATCGGCTTTTTTAAGCTGCTTGGCAAGCTGGCATTTACCGTTACACTTTTTAGCGGGCTTGGCCTTGTTCTCGCAAAGGGTTTGTGCTATATAGGCCTCGTTGGCTTTAAACCATACCCAAACGGCTGTTTTGCCTACTACGGTTTGCAGCACGGCACATAACAACACTATAGAGGCTATTCTTAGCACGGGGCAAAGATAGTACACAAATCAATACACAAAAAATGATTTTAAGCAGGTTGTTTTTGGTGGATAGGATTTATTTAGAGTTTATTCTTTTATATTCTTGATTTACTAGTTTAAACCAATCCTTAAAAGTCATTGCCTTGTATTTACTTCCATAAAAATTAGTGCAAACTTCTACGGACTCTAAAACTTTATTTTTTTTTAATAGTGGTTTGATTTCATTCAATAATATTTTATCTGTTAATTCATTTAGTTTATCTATGTCATGTTCATCTAAATGAACAGGCTCAATTAATATTTTTGATTCTTCACTTTTTAATACTCCTTTTTTTTCTTTAAATAGATGTGAAATATTATCAAAAAAACTAATGAGTGTTTCCCGCCTGAATATTATTATTCTTTCCCCGTTTGATAGATAGCCCGATTTAAATTCATTTAGTTTCACTATTGATTGTAATGATTCTCTTGAGTATAAAGAAACATTGCTCTTTGCATTTAATCTTTCTTTTACCTTTTTTGGGTTCCAGCATACGAGCGTATCATTAATAGAGTCATATCCAAGAATAATAAAGGGAATGTCAGCCTTTAGTATTTTCGCAAAATGTGAACTGTAAGGTAGCTGAACTCTAGTAACATCTGGCGAATTTTTAAAATATGCAGGGGAAAGATTTTTTAAGAAAATGAAGTACTGTTTTGAACGAATTTTTATTAAAAATGGATTGCCATTTTCATAATTAAATCCATCTAATTCGTTTAAGGTTTCAATGAATTTTATTTTTAATTCCTTTGCTTGAATTTTCCCCATGTTATAGTTTGTTTTGAAATAAGGAGTTATGCAGTATTGAATTAGTTTTATTTTCTTTAATTCCAGATAGATTAGTTAAGTCACAATCGAATCTAATGTTGGAAATTTCTCTTGGTATATTATTTGTGTTTATTGAAGGAATGTCAGCACTTTTAAAATATTCAATAGAATCAATACCAAGTTGATAATCATAAAACACATCAAAAGATTTTTCAAAATCCTTACCAAGCGTTTTAACTACTATTTCATTTAAATGAAGTAGCCCTTCTTTATTTTTTAGCTTCTTTTCAATAGAATGTATTAAGTTAAAAATACTTTTTCCAATCCCTGTCATAACAGTAAAGACGGAAGCGACTAGTAAAGTTGAATGCTCATTTGGGTTTAATTGTTCAATTGAAAAAGTATGTACTCTTCTACTATTTGAAGTGCTTTTTACTTCTATTTTGTCTTTGCCGTCGTTAAAGTCAAATTTATCTGTTGCAGAACTATGCCAAGCTTTAATTAAATATTCCGGATTATTGGACTGTTCAATAATTAATAACTCAGCCCATAGCCCTTGTATCGTTTTAATAGCAGGTTGTGACAATCTGTTAAATAAATTTAGTAAGTTGTCAACTTCAATCTTCAACTCTTTTAGATTTGGTTTTTGCGGTAGTTTCTTTATTACTAAGTAAATAGTATCTAAAAAATACTCTTGTAGGTCTATTGAATTAGTCTTTAATGAAATAATAGTATAAATACCCTCCTCAACTTCCTTTTTATTATTTAGCAACTGACAATGGCGATTAAATTGTACTGAAATGAATTCAAGATTACAGTCAATAGATTTTACATTTTCAGAATCGTTACATTTAATAAAAAACATTGGGTACTCACTTTGGGATATACCAATTTTATGATCCCGTATTGATGGCAACGCTGCAATATTATAATAATCAGCACTTTTAACTGATTTTACTTTTAGTTCTTGTAATATTTTAAATATTGAATACATATTATTTTTCAATGCCAATAAATGAATGAGCAAAATTTTCTGGATAATATATACCTAGAGTATAAAGTACTTTTTTATCCCATTGTATTGATGAATGCTTGAGTTTTATTTTATGTATTTGGATACAAAGAGAATCTTCAAACCGGATTCCTTTATCCCCGGGATAAACTTGAGAGCCAGAAGTTGACCTGCCTGAAAAAATGTTGCTTAATTTCATTTTACCACCTTCTTCTAATATTGAAGTTCCTTTACTCTTAGTTATGTCGTAAGAGTAACTCATTTCAAAGATGTAAGCATATTCAACCCCTTTTTTATCTGCTAAATTGGAAATTCCGCTGTAATTGACCACCTCTTTTCGCACCAAACTGACCACCATTTTCCGCGTTAAACTGACCACCTTTTTCCGCGTCAAATTGACCACCTGTTTTCAAGTGATGATTTAG